>CAJYHD010000861.1 GCA_913773715.1 uncultured Sphingobium sp. | reverse complement strand
GGCGACCGACGCGCCCGCCGCCCTTGTCTCCCGCGACCGGGAACAGCCGCATTGGGGCCTGCGTCAGGCCTGCGTCAGTTGCGGGACCTGCCACCAGGGCTGTCGCAACGCCGCCAAGACCAGCATGGATACGACGTACCTGCCGCAGGCCGTAGCACTTGGCGCGGAAATCCGCTCGAGTGCGCGCGTCCTGTCGTTCGAGTTCGATCATGCCGGGCGAATCGACGGCGTCGTCTATCGGCAGGGCGGGCAGGACCATCGCCAACGGTGCCGCGCGGTCTTCCTCTGCGCTGGCGGCGTGGAGAGCCCGCGCCTTTTGCTCAACTTGGGTCTGGCCAATTCCAGCGGACAGGTTGGTCGCAATTTCATGGCGCATGTCGCGACCCAGGTCTGGGGCCGCTTCGATGACGAGATGCGGATGAACCGCGGCTATCCCTCATCGCTCATCAGCGAAGACATGATGCGGCCCGCCGATGCCGATTGCGTCGGCGGCTATCTGATGCAGAGCTTGGGAGTGCTGCCGGTCAACCTCGCCACCGGGCTGGCGCGCGGAGCGGGCATGTGGGGCACGCGGCTCCAGTCGATCCTGCGCAACTACAACCGCATGGCCGGGATCGGAATAAACGGCGAGTGCCTGCCCCATCCCGACAACCGGCTGACCCTGTCGGACGAAACCGATGCGTTCGGCCATCGCAAGGCGCTGGTCGAGTTCAGCTATCACGCCAACGAGCGCGCCATCGATCAGCATTCCCGGCGGGTCATGACCGCGATCTGGGAAGCGGCGGGCGCGAAGGACATTTTCGCGGTAGATCGCTCGGCCCATACCATCGGCACCTGCCGTATGGGAAATAACGGCGACGACGCCGTGGTCGATGCCGATGGACGCAGCTTCGACATCGCCAATTTGTGGATCTGCGACAACTCCGTCTTCCCCAGCGCGCTGGCCGCCAATCCGGCCCTGACGATCATGGCGCTGTCCCTGCGCACGGCCGATCGCTTTCTGGCAGCGGGCCGCTAGAGCATTAGACCTAAGGTAGAACCGCCCCTCCCTTTCGGGGGAGGGGTTAGCCTTGGTTCAAGGCAATGTCATCACGGCTAGACGGCCAAGGCATTCGCCTCGACATGGTCGGCGATCGCGCCGGCGGTCGTCCACCAGATGCGCGGATCGTCCGCCTCGCGCAAAGCCGTCAGGACACGGGCCAGCGGCGGGACGCGGTGGGCCTGACCCATGATATAGGGGTGAAGCGCGATCCCTAGCACCGAAGGGCGGCGATCCGCTTCGGAGAGCAATTGCTCGACCGCATCGCGGATCATTGCGGCAAAGCCCTCTGCCTCCTGCTTGCGCTGGATGACGGCGGGTAGGTCGTTGATCTCCTGCGAATAGGGAATGGACAACAGATCGCCGTGCCTGGTCGACAGCCGCGTCGGCTGATCGTCATGCGCCCAATCCAGCACGTAGCGATAGCCCGCCGCCTTCAGCAGATCGGGAGTGGCCTTACTTTCCGATATCCACGGGCCCAGCCAGCCGACGGGCCGATCGCCGAGCGCGGCCAGCTTTCCGGTCACATCGACGATCAGGCGACGCTCGTCCTCCTGTCCCAGGCTGCCTTGCGCCTTTGCATTGGTGCCGCCATGCGCGGCAATCTCGTCACCCCGGTCGCGACAGGCCTCGGCCAGTCCCGGGCAGCGGTCCAGCACCTCGGCATTCAGCAGCGCCGTGGTTTTCAGCTCCAGCCGGTCGAACAGTTCGAACAGGCGCCATGCTCCCACCCGGTTGCCATAATCGCGCCAAGCGTAATTCATCACGTCCGGCTGGGTCTGCGACGGTGCGAGTTCGGCCCCCAGCCCGCCGCCGAAATCGAACACCTCGTGATTGACGCCCAGATAGATGGCGACCCTGCGTCCCTCGGGCCAGTCATAGGCCGGGCGGTTGACGATGGGGCGGAAAGGGTAGCGGCCGGGATCGGGAGAAGACATGGCGGGTCAACGTGGCCCCGCGCAAATGGATGCTGCCAATACCGTCCGTTTCCACGCTTTTGTAATGTCGGAGTTTTGGGTTAGGGCAAGCGCTTCGATCCGTCCCGGTGACGATTCGAACAACAGGGCCTGCTCGATCCCGATGGGGGCGGCCGGGCCGACAGGCGGAGGATGGAAGATGATTACCCGACGTTCATTCGTGGCCGGTGCGACGACCGCCATGGCCCTACCCGCCATCGCCAGAGCGGCGGCGGCACCGACGATCGTCAACCCGGTGGTTCGGCAGCGCGCCGATGCGCAAGTCTTCCGCCATAGCGATGGCTGGTATTACATGACCGGCTCGGTGCCGGAATATGACCGACTGGTCCTGCGCCGCGCAAAGACCCTGGAGGGCCTTCACACCGCGACCGAGCGGGTTCTTTGGCGGCACCTGCCGAGCGGGCCGATGTCGGGCTTCATCTGGGCACCCGAACTCCATCTCGTCGACGGTCGTTGGGTCATGTATTTCGCGGCGGGGCCGAGCGGTGGTGGCGAGGATGTGTTCCGCATCCGCACCTATGCGGTCGTATGCGACGGGCCGGACCCGATGACCGGCAACTGGTCGGTACTGGGCCAGCTTCAGACCGAATGGGACACGTTCAATCTCGACTCGACCAGCTTCGTTCACAAGGGCCAGCGCTATCTCGCCTGGGCACAGCGCGAGCCGGGGATCGAGACCAATTCGAATCTCTACCTTGCGCCGCTCAAGACCGCGCTGACCTTGGCGGCCAAGCCTGTCCGCCTGTCGGTCCCCACGCTCGAATGGGAAATCCAGGGCTTCAAGGTCAATGAGGCCCCCGCCCTGCTCGCCCGCAACGGCAAGCTCTTCATGACCTATTCCGCCAGCGCGACCGACGCGCGCTATTGCATGGGAATGCTGACCTGCAACGCCGATGCCGACCTGATGAAGGCGTCCAACTGGTCCAAGTCGCCGGTGCCGGTGTTCAAGACATCGGTGGCGCACAAGGTCTTCGGCCCCGGCCATAACAGCTTTACCGTCGACGAGAGTGGGCGTGACGTGCTGGTCTATCATGCGCGTGACTATTCTGAGATTAAGGGCGATCCGCTGTTCGACCCCAATCGCGATACCCGAATGCAATATTTCCGTTATCGCCCCGATGGTTCACCGGATTTCGGCGAGCCCGTCGTCAACGGCCCGCTTCGCCGCCTGTAAACTTCTATAACTCTGACAATAAAAGTTAACATGATATGCCCTTCTCATGGGGCATATCATGTCTACCCGCCGTGACGCTCAACCGTGAGGTGCGCAGGTTGATGACAATATGGTGAAATCTCAAATATGTGTCTGTATTTGGGGTTGTCACCTGCCCCGAAGCTGATAAATCCCCTGACATTCATGTCCGAGTAAAGAGCGCGAAATACGCCATCGGATGAGAGAATATTCTGATTGGGGGAGGATTTCCATGACATCCAGATTGCTGTTCCTCGCATCCGTTTCGGTCGCGTCGCTTCTGACCGCGCCTGCCCATGCGCAGACCGCTCAGGCACAGACCAGCGCCGCGAACGACGCGAGTTCCGGCGGCACCACCGCCCAGGACGCAACGCAGCAGCCGACCCAGGATATCGTCGTCACCGGCGTTCGCGCATCGATCGTCGGCGCGATCAATCGCCGTCGCAACTCGACCCAGATCGTCGACTCCGTCGTCGCAGAGGATGTCGGCAAACTGCCCGACAACAATGTCGTCGAAGCATTGCAGCGCGTGACCGGCGTCCAGGTCACGGATCGTGGCCAGGGCGAGGCGGCGGGCATCCAGATCCGCGGCCTGCCCGATGCGCTGACGACCCTGAACGGGCGCAACATCTTCACGGCCGCCGGTCAGGCCTTCTCGCTACAGGATATCTCCGCCAACCTCATCAAACGGGTTGACGTGTACAAGACGCGCGCCGCCGACCAGATCGAGACCGGGCTGGCCGGACAGGTCGACGTGGTCACCCGCCGCCCGTTCGACTTCGACGGTTTCGCGATATCGGCGCTGGCGCGTGGCATCTACGATCAGGAAGCCGACACCATCAATCCCAACGCGGCCTTGCTGGTCAGCGATCGCTGGGAGACGGGGATCGGCGATGTCGGCCTCCTGGTGAACGGGAGCTATACCCGGTCGAAATTCCGCACCATGTCGACCACCGCTGGTGCGTTCGTGCCCTTTGCCACGCTGGCGCCGCCTGCGGGTACGGGCCTTGCGGGCTTCCAGCGCATCTTCCCCGCACCGACCGATCCGCGCACGGGAGCGTTCATCAACACGCCCGCGCTCGGCAACTGGCAGGTCGGCACCGAGACGGGCCTGCCTACCACCCCCGGCTCGACCATTCCGGTCAACGGCATCGACACGCCCTATTTGCTGTCACGCGACGCGGTGTTCAGCTCGGACCTGTATGGCAAGCGCGAGCGCCCCTCGGTCAATGCTGCGCTGCAATGGGCGCCGAACAGCAGCTCGGTCTATACCGCCGAAGTCTATTATTCGGGCTATCGCGGCGACACGTTCAACAGCCTGCAATTCAGCTTCGTCGACTTCTGGGCCAATCCGCAGGCGCCGACACTGTATGACGGCACCAACATCGTGAAGTCCCGCGTCGCCAACAGCGTCTATGGCTTCAACAGCGCGGATTATACGCGTAGCCAGACCGACAGCTTCGTCTACGCCCTGAACGGCAAGTGGGACCTGGGCACGCGCGGCGGGATCGTCGCCGACGTCGCGTATCAGACAAGCCAGAACAAGACCGCCTTCTTCGCGATGCGCACCGATCGTGTCGCCAACCAAATCAGCACGACCTTCAATGCGGGCGGCGGCGTTCCTTCCTATCACTTCGACAATGACGCGCTGCTAACCGATCCGAAGGTCTGGAACGTCGCGCAGCTCTATGACAACGCAAATCGCGACAAGGGTAGCGCGATCACCGGGACGCTGGACGCCTATTATACCTGGGACTCGGGCTTTCTGCGCCAGATCAAGGGTGGCTTCCGCTTCGAC
>CAJYHD010000860.1 GCA_913773715.1 uncultured Sphingobium sp. | reverse complement strand
CACCGTCATTGTTGAGGTCGAAGAAAGGCGATCCGGGGCGCGAGCGATCGCGAATCTGCACCCAGCCCGTGGTGCGCGCCTGATGCGCCTCGACATTGCGGTTCTCGAACGTGCCGGACAGCAGGATGCCCAGCGTCCCGTTGGCGAAAGTATCGCTGCCGATCAAAGCGATGCGCGGGTCCATATGGTCAGCGATGTCGGCATAGATCGCCTGGGCCGAACCCGCCAGATACGGCTTGCCGCCATTGTCGAACGGCCGACGCGTGATGACGCGCACCGTGCCGCCGACGCCGCCTTCGGTCATGTCCGCCGTCGCCGACTTGACGACCTCCAGCCGGTTGACGAATTCGGAGGGAAGGTCGCGGAAATCGACGTCGCGCCCGCCACCCACGGTGGTCGAAAGCGCGGTCGTACCGTTGATCTCGACGCGGTTCAGTGACGGATCGGCACCGCGGATGGTGACGCCAGCACCTTCGCCGCCGTTACGCGTGATCTGGACGCCCGTGACGCGCTGTAACGCCTCGCCGACATTCTTGTCCGGGAACTTGCCGATGTCTTCCGCCGAAATGGCGTCCAAGACCTGCGGCGCATTGCGCTTGGCGTTGAGCGCGCCCTGAAGACTGCTGCGGATGCCGGTGACGACTATGTCCGCCGCGCCATCCCTGGCTGGCGCTTCCACCTCGCCCCCTGCCTGTGCCCGCGCGTCCGCATCTTGCGCAAATACGACGGCCGGGGACACCGCCAACAGCGCCACAAGAGAAACCGACGCCAACTTAGCGGTCCGCTTTACCATTCAACCATCCTCCCACTAATTCCACATGTTGGAACTACATATCTTTATATGGACGATTGGGGGGAGGTATTGTCAAGCACCATGGCTCTGTCAGGGACGAGCCGAGCCTCTGGTACGACGAACAGCATGCTGTAATAGGCTTGAAAAATCACCGATCTCCGATTGCCGAGGAAAAATGATAGCGCTATCGTAAGCCCAACATCCATGGAGGAGAGGATCATGAAGAGGAAGAAAGTCCTGAGTTTCGCGCTGCCGCTGACCCTTGCGGCGCTGACCGCCTGCCAGCAGAGCGACACCGGAAACAACGCCGCGCAACCGACCGCTGCGAAGGAAGGCAAGCGCCCGGCATCGGACTATCTGTCGCAGCCACTGGTCAAGGATATCTACACCGCCGACCCATCCGCCCACGTCTGGGACGGCAAGATCTATGTCTATCCCAGCCACGACATCGACGGCCCAACTCCCGAAGACGATCTCGGCAGTCACTTCGAAATGCGCGACTATCGCATCCTGTCGATGGACAAGATCGGCGGTCCCGTGACGGTCAGCCCTGTCGCACTCGATGTCAAGGATGTCACTTGGGCCGACAAGCAGATGTGGGCGCCCGACGCCGCGCGCAAGAACGGCAGCTACTTCCTCTACTTCCCCGCCAAGGACAAGGAAGGCGCGTTCCGCATCGGCGTCGCCACCTCGAAAAGCCCAACCGGCCCGTTCAAGGCGCAGCCCGCACCGATCAAGGGCAGCTACTCGATCGACCCGGCCGTCTTCACCGACGATGATGGTCAAAGCTACATGTATTTCGGCGGCATCTGGGGCGGCCAGCTTCAACGCAACATCGACGGCAAATATGATCCTAACGGGTCAAAGACGGACCTGGAACAGGACGACAAGCCTGCCCTCGCCCCCCGCGTCGCCAAGATGAGCGGCGACATGCTTGAATTCGTCGAAACCCCTAGACCTGTCCAGATCATTGACAACCAGGGCAAGCCGCTGCTCGGCGGCGACCATGATCGCCGCTTCTTCGAAGCGTCCTGGATGCACAAATACAAGGGCAAATATTATTTCAGCTATTCGACCGGCGACACGCACTATCTCGCCTATGGCATTGGCGATTCCCCCTATGGTCCCTTCACCTACAAGGGCCACATATTGGAACCGGTAGAAGGCTGGACGACGCATCATTCGATCGTCGAATGGGGCGGCAAATGGTGGCTCTTCTACGCCGACAGCCAATTGTCAGGCCAGACCCGCCTGCGCAATGTCAAGGTGACCGAACTCAAATACAACCCGGACGGGACGATCCAGACGATCAACCCCTTCGTCGCGAAGAAATGACGGCAGAGCGGTCGCCGAGCAATGATGCCCCGGCGACCGCCTCACCTCTGTGACTATGTGCTGCTGAATACACGCCGCTTGCGAACCTGCGCCGCTTCAATCCACTCTGCGCGCGAACCAGATGTGGTGGAACTCGTCCTTGCTGCCGGAGAAGGCAGGCGTCGCTAACTCCTCCACGTCAAACCCTGCATTCTCCAGCTTCGCGCAGAAGTCCGCAACCGAATAAGCCGACCAGACCGCCAGAATGCCTCCGCACTTCAACGCAGCATGGGCGGAGCGAAGGCCCCAGTTGCAATAGAGCCGCTCATTTTCCTGCTGGATCATGCCATCAGGGCCATTGTCCACATCGAGCAGGATGGCGTCGAACCTGTCAGTCGCTTCCGCGATGACGTCATGAACGTCGCTGACATCGATGGTCAGGCGCGGATCGGACAGATGATCGCGAAAGATATGCGCCAGCGGCCCCTTCGCCCATGTCACGACCTTGGGCACCAGTTCGGCCACGGTGATCGAGGACTGCTCCGGCCATGCCGCCAAGGCCGCACCCAGCGTGAAGCCCATGCCCAGTCCGCCGATCAGTATGTCGCCATCGCGACCGCCCAGCCGCTCACAGGTGAGCGCCGCTAGCGCCTCTTCGGACACATGATCGCAGCTCCCCATCAGTTCGTCCTGCCCGAAGTGGATGGAGTAATCGTCGTCGGATTTCAGCAGCCGCAACTGCCCGCCGCCGGGTATCTCTGCGATATCGATGAGTTCTACGGGATCGGGTAAGGATCGGGCGAGGCTGCTGACAATCTGGTCCAGAAACGATCCTTCACATGTGGCCGCAGAGCGACCTTATTTTCGTGCCTTTCGGGCGGCATAGCGCGCATCGCGGGCAGCCTTGCGTTCCGCTTCGGTTAGGACGACGGGCTTCTTTGCCGCAGCCTGTTCCGCCTTCTCACGTTTGGCGACCTTGGCCGCTTCCCGCTCGCGCAGCATGGCCTCGCGCTTCTCGCGCGCTGCTTCTTCCTTGGCCTGCGCCTTGGCGAGCCGCTCTGCCTGCTCCGCTTCGCTCAGCGGAGCCTTGGCACGCAATTTTTCCAGCGCCTTTGCCTTGGCGTCCTTGGCCGCCGCCGTCCGATCCTGAAAGCCAGGTTCCCTATATCCGCGCATAACGTCCTTCTATCTTCACCGCCCACTGCCTCCCACTGGGTACCCATGGTATCAAGCCCAGAGCCAAATAAACAAGCCACCGTCCCGAGGATAAGCCGGAAGGGACTTTCGCTATGTTTTTGAGAAGCTTCCGGCTGGAAGCGGTGGTGCCGCTTACGTGACTCGAACACGTGACCCCATCATTACGAAAGCGACTGACGACTCACCCAAAAAGCGAGGTTTCCTGCCAACTTTCGAGCAGTTTGCAGTCGCATTTTCAGCATTCCCCACATCAGACCCAACCGCACCAAAAGCCGAATGTGAACCCTTTCCTAGTTAAGGATCTTTGGCCGGAAAAACCTTTGAAATTCGACCTGCGCCATACCTGCATGAAAAGCATGACGATCGATACCAAAGTTTGGGGGTGTGCCCACAAACACGGGGCGCCAACGGCGACCGTCAATCCGGCCATTTTTCCACCGAGGACCCAAACACCTGTAATCCGCCCGTTTGGAAATCCGCGATTAGCAAACCAAGTACGCTCAAATCGGCGTCATTGCAGTTAGGGTCCAAACTCAATCAGCCTATTGAAAATCTGTGGGCACATTGATTCAGTGGGGCTTCGTTGAAGCAGGAGGCCCCTGGAGATGTCGCGTTCGTTATTCTGGCTGTCGGATGAAGCATGGGG
>CAJYHD010000859.1 GCA_913773715.1 uncultured Sphingobium sp. | reverse complement strand
CCCCATGCTTCATCCGACAGCCAGAATAACGAACGCGACATCTCCAGGGGCCTCCTGCTTCAACGAAGCCCCACTGAATCAATGTGCCCACAGATTTTCAATAGGCTGATTGAGTTTGGACCCTAGTAGCTCTGAACTGGAGTGAAGTGGTCCCTGAATTTGCAATGCAGGGTCAGCCCTAATCAAACCCCGCCGCGTCGGCCCAATCAGGATGCACCCACGCCATCGCCTTGAACAGCGTCCCCATCTGATCCTCCGCCGTCAGCCGCGTCACCGCCGCCTCGACCTCCGCCGCGCGCTCCGGTGCTGACATCGCCAGTTGATGCGCGCGCGCGTCGATGCCCAGCCGTTGCAGGAACGCACCCTGCCCCACCGGCCCCGCGACCCGCAGCCCGGCCTGCCGCGCCATGTTGCCGATCATCGTGAAATCGACATGGGTGGTGAGATCCACCTCGCCCGGATCGGCGAAGGGATCGACAAAGGCGTGGCTCTTCACCGCCTGCAACGTGTCGCCGATCGCCGGACCTTCATAGCCATAGTCGATGATGATCGCGCCACCGCCCTGCTTGGCGATGCGGTGGGCGAGCGCATAGGCGACCGACGCGCCCGCGATCGGCGTCTCGATGATCGCGCCGTCCTCGGCGCTATCGGCGATCGACGGCAGGCCGGACTCGATCTTGCGATAGCCCGGCACTGGGGCGAAGCGGCCCGGCTCCTCGCGGCTGATCAGCACCCGTTCGCGCCATTCACCGCCGACGCGCACGCTCTGGCGCACCGGCAGCGCATCGAAAAATTCGTTGGCGACGACCAGCAGCGGCCCTTCGATCGGCAGGCTCTCGACGCTGTCGTGATGAACGACATGCGGGATCAGCGCCCGCTGGCGGTCGCGCAGCGCCCGACTGGTCTCGACGAAATGCACGCGCGGGTCGAGGCCGACGCGCGCCATCGCCCGCAGCGCGTCCGACGCCAGCGTGCCGCGCCCCGGTCCCAATTCGACATAGTGTGCACCAGGCCGGCTGCCCGATCGCATCCAAATATCGGCGAGCGCCAGGCCCACCAGTTCGCCGAACATCTGGCTGATTTCGGGCGCGGTGGTGAAGTCGCCCTGCGCCCCCAGCGGATCGCGGGTGCCGTAATAATGCTGGTTCGCCTCGGCAATATAGTGCGCGACCGAGATCGGCCCGCCCGATGCGATCTGCCGCGCCAGTCTTTCCGCGAGCGTCAGCGGCTCAGCTGACACTGGCGTCCCCGGCGATCGGCTCCACCCGCTCGCGCCGCCCCTTCGACGTCGCGATCAGGTAGAGGCCGCCAGCGATCATCGGCAGGCACAGCCACTGTCCCATATGCAGGCCGGTGCGCGCCGCGAACTCCATCAACTGTGCATCCGCTTCACGGACATACTCGATGCCGAACCGGAACAGGCCATAGAACAGCAGGAACAAGCCGACCAGCATGCCGGGCTGATAGCGCGCTCTGGTCCGCCAGAAAGCGTAGGCAAGGATCAGGAACAGCACCACGCCCTCCAGCGCAGCTTCGTACAGCTGGCTCGGATGGCGCGGAAACGGCCCGCCGGTTGGGAAGATGATCGCCCAGGGCACGTCGGTTTCCTTGCCCCACAACTCCCCGTTCACGAAGTTCGCGAGGCGGCCGAAGAACAGGCCGAACGGCACGACGCATGCTACATAGTCATGGATTCTCAACCAGTTAAGCTTTTCCTTCCATGCCATGTAGAGGATGCCGAGCGACACGCCGACCGCGCCGCCATGGAAGGACATGCCGCCGTTCCACAGCTTGAAGATATCGAGCGGATGCCGCAGAATCTCTGGCTGGTAGAAGATGACGTAGGCCAGCCGCCCGCCGATGATGATGCCGAGCGTCGCGTAGAAGATCATGTCGTCGGCATGGCGGCGCGCCATCGGCGATCCGGGCTGCGCCACCAGCTTCAGCAGATACCAGTAGCCGATCAGGATGCCCGCAAGATAGGCGAGGCTGTACCATTTCAACGTGAAGAAGCCGAGGTTGAGGGCGACGGGGTTCAGCCCCAGATCTTCGAAGCGGATCGCGTTCGAAGCGGCGGCGGCGAGGTCTAGGATCAAATCGGCGTCCTTATCGATGGCCGTGCAGATAATGCAGCGGCCATAGACCAAGCCGGAGCCGGAATGAAGGGGCAGCGTAGCGGCGCGTCTTCGGTACCCTGCAGCTCCCATCAGCGCGCATGATTTGTGCGTTTCTGTCTATTTCAGTGTCCCAGTCGGCGGCGCGAAAGACGTGAGCCTCCCGCGCCGCCGTGATTGGCTGTGGATCAGAAGCGGATCTTCACAGAAGCGCGATAGCTCTGATACTGGACATCCTCGCGCCATACGGTGGTATCCGCCGACAGGCTGAGATCCGCGACTCCCGTCGCGATCGTCAGGCCGCCGCCGACCTCGCCCCAGTTCTTGTCCGTGCCGCCCAGTGCGAACGGCGCGAGGCCACCAGTACCGCCCACGAAGTTCGCCAGCAGGAAGGCGGGCTGGTCGTTGAACTCATGGACATAGTTCGCCGTGACATAAGGCTTGAAGCCACCGGTGTCGGCCTTAACCGTCGCGCCGACACGGCTCTGCGCGCTGCGGATCGCCTTGCGCTGGATGACGAGCGCGGCGTCGCCGCCATATTCCGCCATGTTGCCCGAGCTGATATATGCGCCACGCAGCGATGCGCGCGGCACGATGCTGAACGCGTCGGTGCCGATCGCCTTGCTAAGTCCCATTTCACCCGACAGCGCCAGTTCCTGATCGCTGCCGCGCAGCGTGTAGGGCGTGGTGCCAGCGGCGAAGGATCGGCGGGTGCGCGTCGCGAGCGTACCAGCGCTGCCGACCGCATCGAGCTTGAAGCCGCCCAAATCGAACGCGCCATAGACGGTCGCCTGATACAGCCGCGCCCGCGCCGTATCGTTGAAGTCGGTCTTGCCCTTCAGCTGGCTGAACGACGCTGAAAGCCCAACGACGCCGCTGTCGAGGAACGCCTTTTCCACGCCCACCGCCGCATACCAGCCGTCGAAATTATCGTCGCCTGCGCCCGAACCGCGCATCGGCATGCTCTTGCCGTCGACATAGCCGCCCGCGAGGAAGGCGCTGACATCTTCAGGAAGCACGTTCTCGCGCGTGGTCGACTCGCTCATGCCTGGCTGATCCTGACCGATGTCGAGGTTGTTGAGACTGGCCGACGCGAGTTGCAGCGGCTGGCCGGTCATGGTCAGCGTACCGCCCATCGATCCGCCGTCCAGCTTGGTCAGGCGATCGCGGTAGAAGCGCGCCATATTGTCGTTGAGTGCCTCGCCCATCGACGTGCGCAGCGTCTCGGTACGCGGCGCCATCGCCTCGAACGTCGCCTGGATGCCAGCGACGCTCAGCAGGTCGGTCTCGTTATAGAGACCGGCATAACGGCTATATTGATTGCGGTTCTGGTCGAGCAGCCGCGCGTAGGATGTCTGGTTGACCGACGCGCCGTTCACCACTTCGGCATAGCGGCCCGCATCGATCCGCACGCTTGCTCCGGCATTCGTATAGGTGATCGTGGGACGCAGGATCGCGCTGATCGGCGCGGCGGCGGTGAAGGTGCCGGTGACCCCGCCCGTCGCGGTCAGAAAGTTGAAGCTCTGGCCGAAGCGCGGACGCGTCCCTGCGACCGGCGTGAACACGACAGCGCCGCCGACCGACGCCTGCCCGCGAACCGCCAATACGTCCGACACGCCGTTGCCGATGTCGATCGCCAGCGTGCTGCGCGACGAAAGGATCGCGTTGCCGTCGATCGTCAGCGTGCCGACCGAGCCGTTGCCGCCCGGCGCGATGACGCCCATGACGTTGGTGAAGAAGGGCGTGCGCACCGTGCCGGTCCCCGACAACAGACCCGACATCATGAAATAGTCGCCCGGCGTCGCGATCGTACCCGCGACGTTTACTGTGCCGGCGAGATGCGCGATGTCCATCAGGCTGGTGAGCGAGCCAGTGCTGGTGACATCCAGCGTCGCGCCCGCACCTGCTATGGTGAAGCGATCGACCGTCGCGCGCGTGTCGAGCGTCGTCTTGCCCGCTGCACTCAGCGTCACGTCATAGAAGCGGCCGACCACGCCCGCCGATGCGACCGGCGTGATGTTGTTGGGCACGAAGCTGGTCGCCCCCGGCAGTCCGTTGACGATCGTCGCGACCGGCAGCGCCGTCGCACCGACCGTCGCCTGCGCTTCCTTGATCGATCCGGTGAGGCTCGCCGCATTGCCGCCTTGTGCGCTGTGTTCGGCGAAATCGACCTTGCCCTTGTTGTCGCTGACGCTCTTGCCGCCAGTCGCCGCAGCGCCGCCGTTCGCGACCGGGACTCCGTTGACGATCTGCGTGCCCGTCTTGAGGTCGAGGCAGCTATCGTCCGAACCATCGGTCGGCTGGTAGCAGATCTGGCCGAACTTCTGCGTCGGATCGGCCCCGAACGCGCCCGCGCCCGCCGTGGTGGGAATGCCGTTCACCATCTGGCCGTTGGCGTCGATGACGCGGTAATTGGGGTCGAGCGCCGTCACCCAGTGATTGGGGTCGCTCCACTTGCCGTCCCCTGCCTTGGCCGTCGCGTAGCGATAGGGGTTGTTCTGCGCGATCCAGTCCCAGAACAGGTAGAGCGGCTGGTAGAAGGACGTGCCGCCATAGGATGCTTGCGGCTGTTCCAGGAAATAGCGACTGCCGCCCGACAGCACGCCGATGACGGTCTTTTCGGCAAAGGCGCGGTCGAGGATCAGAGGACCGCCCGAATCGCCGCCTGCCGTCGATCCTTCGTTGGGGAGAGCCTTGTCCTTGAAGATGTTGAAGTCGAACTCGTTCTGCCGCTTCGGATCGTCGAAGTCGGTGTGATAGAGATTCTGGTTGAGGCCGCCGGGCTGCCCGAACAGGAAGCCGTCGATGTCGTCGAGCGAACCCAGCATGCCCAGGAAATTCTCGGCCACGCGGCGGCGGAAGTCGATGCCGACGTTCGACCCGTTGGTGCCCGATCCCGTGCGGCCATAGCCGGTGATCGTCACATGATAGCCGGTGCCGGTCGTGTCGTTGATCGCGGACGGGGCGGATAGGGCCGAGAACAGCACGGTCCAGGTCGGCACGTCGGCGGCGGGCGTATCGAGAGTCGCCAGCGCGACGTCGCCATAGAGGAAGCTCTGCGCCGGCGGATCGAGCGAGTCGGGATGATAGGCGATGTTCGCGACGTTGAAGACGCTTAGCGCCGCATTGGTGCGGTATCCCGAATTGATCCAGTTGACGAGGCCCGGACGCGCGTTGCTTTCGAACGCGAAGGCGACGGGAACGCCGTTGTTGACGGTGCTATATTCGCTCGGCGCGCGATCGTTGACGCAATGGGCGGCGAAGATGACGGTGCGCGGGTTGATCAGCGTGCCGGTGCAGACGAAGCCGTCGTCGCGATACATGATGCCGACGCCATTGACGTTGGTCGTGTCGACAATGTCTGCGGGGGTCTTGCCATCGGACGGCACCACCGCCTGCGCGATGGGGGAGAAACTCAGCGCGGCAAGCGCCGAAGATGCGAGCAGCGCGTTCCGTCCAGCGCGCGCAATGCTGCGCACGCCATTCTTGCGAATAAGCATGATATTGAAACTCCCCTATAGACCTGAAGGGAGGCTAACCAACGGCACATGCCAACACAATCATGCCGTCCGCGAAAGTTTCGGAATGTTTCATAAAAGCCACAGCACTGTAAAAGCCGTATATCCCATTCACCCGATCGCCTTCGTCGCACGGTATGACGCACCAACAGCACGCGCCTTGCGCTGACAGCGCGATCCGCATAAGCATGGTGGCAAGTTCCGTCCGCATACGCGGATGGCGATACGAAGAAGCGAGTTACGGCCTTGGTGCAGCACAGCCGCCCATCGCCGCAGAGTTCCGGCCCGACCGGCCATTATACGGGTAAGCAAGCCCGTACTGGCCCCGGCAATGGGAGCAAGGCTGCGGCCATTCCGCCCCTGTCACAGCAACGGGGCATTGCCAGCCGCCATGTGCGTGAACGGCGCGCTTATGCAGCAATCGACCTTGGCACCAACAATTGCCGCTTGCTCATAGCCAAGCCTTCGGCAGACGGCTTCATCGTCGTCGATGCCTTTTCGCGCATTGTGCGCCTTGGCGAAGGGCTCGCGTCGAGCGGGCGGATCAGCGACGCGGCGATCGAACGCGCGATCGCCGCGCTCACCATTTGCGCGGAAAAGCTACGCCGCCGCCATGTGACGCTCGCCCGCTCGGTGGCCACCGAAGCCTGCCGCCGCGCTTCCAACGGCGCGGAGTTCATCCAGCGCGTCTATCGCGAAACCGGCATCGCGCTCGATATCATCAGCGCGCAGGAAGAAGCGCGGCTTGCTGTGCTGGGATGCCATGCGCTGCTCGAACCGGGCGACGGTCCCGCGCTCATTTTCGACATCGGCGGCGGCTCGACTGAACTGGTGCTCGTCGATGCGCATGGCGACGGCGCGCCCAGCATCGTCGATTGGGTCAGCGCGCCCTGGGGCGTCGTGTCGCTCACCGAAAGCGAGCCGTTCGACCATGCCGATCCGTCCGAGCGTCTGGCCGCCTATGCCCGAATGCGAACGCGCGTCGCCGATGCCTTTGCGCCGCTCGCACGCCGCTTGCCGCGCGACGCGGACGGCATCCGCCTGCTCGGCACGTCGGGCACAGTGACGACGCTTGCCAGCCTGCACCTGCAACTGCCGCGCTACGACCGGCAGGCGATTGATGGATTGATCGTCCCGTCCGATGCGATGCGCAATATCTCTTCCCGCCTGTCGGGCATGTCGCTGGCCGAGCGGCAGAAGCTGCCCTGCATCGGCACCGAGCGTGCCGATCTGGTCGTCGCGGGTTGTGCGATCCTCGAATCCATCCTCGACATCTGGCCCGCCGAGCGGCTGGGCGTCGCCGATCGC
>CAJYHD010000858.1 GCA_913773715.1 uncultured Sphingobium sp. | reverse complement strand
CCCCATGCTTCATCCGACAGCCAGAATAACGAACGCGACATCTCCAGGGGCCTCCTGCTTCAACGAAGCCCCACTGAATCAATGTGCCCACAGATTTTCAATAGGCTGATTGAGTTTGGACCCTAGTGATCGAAAGAGGCATGGATGGTGTTTTGCTCATCCCCCTTGGCCGATCACTCTCCTCTGCCCGTCAGAAGGGCGGCGGTGGATAGGGATCGCTTTCGCTGTCGGGCATGCCGGATTGGCCGGGCATGCGCATTTCGAAGCGCACTTTCTGCATGCAGCCGGTTTTGCCCTGAGCGCCTGACTGCACGCGGGCGGAGCGGATCATCATTTCCGCCTGCTGCCCGAACTCCGCCGCGGGTTCCGCTGCAATCGTGCGGATATTGCCGGTTTCTCCCCAAGGCGCGACGTCGAAGGCGACGATCGCCCAGCCCTCTACCCCATTGCGGCGGTAGGGTTGCGCATAACTGAGCCGGGGCGGCTGCATCCAAGTGATGCCGCCCGAACATTGGGCGTCGGCAGGCGTGAGGCTCTGAATATCGGGAGATGGCGGCGGCGGTAGGGACGTGGGCGATTTCCAGTAATGGAAGCTGCATCCAATGCGCGGACCGCTCGCGTAGCGCGACCCTTGCATCGCCTTGACCGACACGGCATCGAGCGCGGCGTTCCCGGTACTGTAGGCGACCTTGACCTTCACAGGTCGCCCGCGTGCATCGAGATCATAGTGCAGCTGGGTCCAGTCGCGCACGCCGGGCGTGGCGGCTATCTTCCGAAAGTCAGGGAAGATCTGCGTCAGCGGTCCGGGGCGCGATGTCTGGCAGGTGGACCCCTCAGGCCGTATCCGTTCCAGCGCTTCGCGCGGCAGCGGCCCCGTCATAGGCGTGATCATGTAGGACACCAGATCCTCGACCGGGGCCTGATCGACGGGAATCGTTCGCGCGCTGTAGGTTATGGTGCAATCCGTGCGATCGCCACCGGGCGCGAATGTCGACACGGCGAGCGAGGGACCGATGGCTTCGCTGAACATCGCATAGCTGCCCGCTTCCCGCCGGATGGAAAGCGGACGGCCTGACGGATCGAGACGGAAATGATAGATGAGAGGCTTGGGCAGGTTGTCCGGCGCGACCCACGCCAGCGCCTGGTAGGGGCGTCGCATCATGACGGGCGCCACCACTTGCCCACCGCATCTGACCTCCCCCGGCATCCACGACAGTAGGACGCGCCGCGTCGGTGCTGCCCGGATCGGCATTGGCGGTGGCGGAACGGCTACAGCCATCGCCGGGAGGGCTACGGCCAGCATCGCCGCCGGAGTCGCGAGACGTTTCATCGCCCATGAAGCTGCTCTCGCTTCATTGCAGGCACAAGACACATTCCGGCGTTGGCGGCACTCAACCCACCTTGTTGTAACTTAGCCGAATTGCGCTCTGCCGCGACTTCCCCGATAAGGGCATATGAAAGATTCATTACAGAGCGGGCCCGCCAAGCTGAACCGCGTTCAGCAAAATGTCCTGGCCGCTACGGAACGACGGCTCCTCACCTGGCTGTGTAGCCGGATGCCTGCATGGGTGACGCCCGATCTGCTGACGATCCTGGGTGTGATCGGCGCGGTCATGACCTTCGCCGGCTATGTGCTGAGCAACGTCGGCTCAAACTGGCTGCTGCTCGCGATCGCGGGTTACGTGGTGCAGTGGTTCGGCGATTCAATGGACGGCAGCCTTGCCCGCTATCGCCATATCGAGCGGCCGTCCTATGGCTATTTTATCGACCATAGCTGCGACGGCCTTGTCGTGCTGCTGATCCTTGCGGGCATGGGCCTCAGCCCGTTCGTGACGATGGATGTCGCGATGGTGGCGCTGGCGGGATATCTGCTGCTGTCGATCCACGCCTATCTGTCGGCGCGGGTGCTGGGCGAGTTCAAGCTGTCCTATCTATCGGCAGGTCCGACCGAACTGCGTTTCCTGCTGATCGGCCTGACTATCATGATGATGGAATTGGGTTATGGGCCGGGCCTGTTCGGTGCATGGTCGGGCTTCGATATCTTCGTCGGCACCGTCGCTGCGATCCTCATCTTCCTGTTCGTCGCGCAGACCCTGTTCACCGGACGGCGGCTGGCGCAGCAGGAACGATTGCTACCCTGATCACGGCGGAGCGGATGTCCGGGACATCCGCTCCATGAGAATCGTTAGAGCGTCGCAAGCAAATAGTCAGCTGCGTCTCCGGCATCGATCGTCGTGTCGCCCTGAAGCAGCCAGCATTCGCCTTCCTTCCAGGCTTGGCCGTCGATCATGCCATTACCCCTGAGCGGCACGAACCAGGCGAGGCTTTCGCCAGTCACCGCGTGATCCTTGCCCCCGTCGAGATGATGTAGTCCGACCGCGAAGGGCGCTCCCGGCTCGTCGAGCAAGGTCGCTTCGCTGCCCAGCGCCTCATTGGGCACGGGGCGGGTATAGGGTTCGGGATGGCTCACCGCCACGCCGTCGTCCAGATGCAATTCGCGCGGACGACCATAGTCGTACAGGCGGTAGGTAATATCGACATTCTGCTGCACTTCGACCAGCGAAATGCCCGCGCCGATGGCATGCACCGTCCCGGCTTTCAGAAAGAAGAAGTCACCGGGCTTGACCGACCGCCAGTCCATCAAATCCTCGATACTGCCGTCGAGCGCCGAGGCGCGCAGTTCCTCACCGGTCAGCGGGCGCAGTGTGCCGACGCCGATCGTCGCTTCGGGCTCGGCGTCGAGGATGTACCAGCATTCCTCCTTGCCCCCGGCGATGCCGCGCTCCCGACCCTGTTCGTCGTTCGGGTGGACCTGTATTGACAGCTTTTCGCTGGTGAAGATATGCTTGACGAGCAGCGGATCGGGCACGCCGTCTGGCGTTTCGAACCAGAGTTCGCCGATCGGTTCGTCGCTCGGCGGCGCACCGGGTACGTCGCGGCGGCCCCAGATTTTGTCGACATATCGCGAATGCAGCTTGGTCGCCGTCACGCCAGTACCTCAGATTATCATTGCAAGGACCCGGACCGGGTCGCCGGTCGGATTAGCCTTTGCTCCGACGCGCGGCAAGCGTAGGCGGTTCCATCATGACGCAGCGCAACCTGATCGATTTTGACCGGACATGGCCCAATTGCTGGCGGCCCGATCCTGCTTCTGTGATCGCAAGCGGCGTCAGCGCGGACCTGCACGATCTGGGCGGCGGACGCGTGGTGAAGCTGTT
>CAJYHD010000857.1 GCA_913773715.1 uncultured Sphingobium sp. | reverse complement strand
GACGGTCGTGACGCGATCCTCAAGACGGCGGGCGAGATTGTACATCTCGTCGAGAAGCTGTTCGTCTTCGCCAGTCATGCGCGGCGCGGTCTTCCATTTGGTGACGTAGTGAAAGACCAGCCACGGCAATCCCAGAAACAGGATGCCGACGACCAGCACAGGCATGAAAAACTCCATCTCAACCCTCCCTGTTCATGCGCTTCTTGAGCGCCTCGAGCTCGGGGTCGATCTTGTCGCTCGACCGCAGCTCGTTGAATTCGTCTTCCAGCGTCCGCGGGGTCAGGCCCATCGCCTCGGCGCGGCCCTCCGCCTCGTCGGCGCGGCGCTCCAGGATTTCGAAGCGGCTGAACGCCTCGTGCGTCTTGGGGCCGTTCCACATCTCGCGCAGCCGCGCCTTGGTGTTGGCGCTTTCGAGCCGCGTCGCGATCGCATTCTGCTTGGCGCGCGCCTCGCGCAGCTTGTTCTGCAGCTTCGTGATGTCCTCCTCCGACGAGCGGAGCGCGGCGTCGAGCCCGGCGACCTCCTCGCTGAGTTGCGCGCCCATGTCGGCGGCCTTGCGGCGCTCGACCAGCGCGGCCTTGGCAAGGTCCTCGCGGTTCTTCGACAGCGCCAGCTCGGCCTTTTCGGTCCAGCTCGCCTCCAGCTCGGCGAGCTTGGCGATATGCCGTCGCATCTCCTTCTGGTCGGCGATGGTGCGGGCGGCGGAGGCGCGGACCTCGACCAGCGTATCTTCCATCTCCGCGATGATGACGCGGACCATCTTGGCGGGATCGTCCGCACGGTCGAGCAACTCGGCCATGTTGGCGGCGACGATGTCGCGAGTGCGGGAGAAAATGCCCATTCGATACGGACTCCTTGGGTATTCGCGCCACGTTAGCGGATCGGGCGGGGCTGGGGGAGGGGTGCATTCCCCTTCGCCCCGCCCCCGCCTCACGCGATGGCGCGGGCGGTGAGGGACGGCGTGCTGCCCAGCGGCGTCGCGGGACCCACCGCGCCCAGCACCAGCGTGGCGCTGACGAGGACGGTGAGGGCGAGAGCGGCGAGCTTGCTGCCGAAGGTCGAAACGGTGGTCATGGTGGAAACTCCCTGGATGCGTTGTTGCCAGAAGCATTGCAGGAGGCGTGCCAAAGCGTGAAAGCCGCAGAAAACCGCGCTTTTCAGGCGATTGGCGGCGAACAGGAAAAAGTCGTTGTTGCCATCGTCTGGGAAAATGCGCCAATCCTTGGCGTATGAAGCGCAGTACGCAGGTCATTGGGCAATCGGGCGTCTTTCTCGACGCGCTGGAACGGGCGAGCCGCGCCGCCGCGCTCGACCGCCCGGTGCTGGTGATCGGTGAGCGCGGGACCGGCAAGGAACTGGTCGCCGAGCGCCTCCACCACCTCAGCCCGCGCTGGGACCAGCCGCTGGTAACGATGAACTGTGCCGCCCTGCCCGAGACGCTGATCGAGGCGGAATTGTTCGGGCATGAGGCGGGCGCGTTCACCGGCGCGTCGAAGGCGCGCGCGGGGCGGTTCGAGGAGGCGGACGGGGGCACGTTGTTCCTCGACGAACTCGGCACGCTGTCGATGGGTGCGCAGGAGCGGCTGCTGCGCGCGGTCGAATATGGCGAGGTGACGCGGATCGGCGCGTCGCGACCGTTGCGCGTCGACGTCCGGATCGTGGCGGCGACCAACGAGCATCTGCCCGACCGCGTGGAGGCCAACACTTTTCGCGCCGATCTGCTCGACCGGCTGTGTTTCGAAGTGGTGACGCTGCCGCCGCTGCGCGCGCGCAAGAGCGACATTCCGGTGCTGGCGGATTTCTTCGGGCGGCGGATGTCGTCGGAACTGGGGCGCGACGAATGGCCCGGCTTCACCCCTGAGATTGAGCAGGAGATGCGCGACTATCGCTGGCCCGGCAATGTCCGAGAGTTGCGCAACGTCGTGGAGCGCGCGGTCTATCGCTGGGAGCGGCCGGGGCCGATCGGGTTGATCGAATTTGATCCGTTCGCTTCGCCCTATCGCCCGTCGGGCGCCAACGGAAAGCGGCCCGAACCCGCGGCATCCGCGCCGGTCGTCGGGCCCGCCGATGAGGATGAGGAAGTGGCGGCGTGTGAGGTCGGGCCGTCCGACTTCAAGAGCCGCGTCGCGCTGTTCGAGCGCGACCTGCTGACGCGCTCACTGGCCGAGCATCGCTTCAACCAGCGCGCGACCGCCGAGGCGCTGGGGCTGAGCTACGATCAGTTGCGCCATGCGCTGCGTCGCCACGATCTGATCGGAGCGGTTGCGTAACGAGCGTCCGGGAGCCATTTGGGGCGCATCGCGTTGCCGACGCGAACCTTGAGGAGGATTTATGGCTTTCGAACTGCCGCCGCTGCCGTACGCTTATGACGCGCTGGAGCCGGTGATCTCCAAGGAGACGATGACGTTCCACCACGACAAGCACCATGCCGCGTACACGAACAAGCTGAACGAAGGCGTGGCCGCCGATCCGTCGCTGGAAGGGCTGTCGATCGAGGACATCCTGGCGCGCGTGTCATCGCTGCCGCCGCTGATCCGCAACAATGGCGGCGGGTATTGGAACCATGATTTCTTCTGGAAGATCATGGGGCCGAAGGGGGCGACCCAGCCATCGGGCAAGCTGGCCGAGGCGATCGACGCCTATGGCGGGCTCGACAAGTTGAAGGAAGATTTCAACGGCAAGGGCGCGGGCCAGTTCGGTTCGGGCTGGGCATGGGTGATCGCCGATGAGTCGGGCAAGCTGAAGGTCACCTCGACCCCGAACCAGGACAATCCGTTGATGGACGACGCCAAGGAGAAGGGCACGCCGATCCTGGGCAACGACGTCTGGGAGCACGCTTATTACCTGACCTATATGAACGACCGGCCGGGCTATCTGAAGGCGTGGTGGGACGTCGTGAACTGGGACGAGGCGGGCAAGCGGTACGAGGCCGCTGTCGGCTGATCGGAAAGGGGGTGGTGATCCGCCCCCTTTTTTGTTCACGCGAAGGCGCGAAGCCGCGAAGAAGTTTGGGTTCACGCGGAGGCGCGGAGACGCGGAGTAAGAAGAGAGTGTCTTCCGCCTGACACGTCGCCCCAGCGGAAGCTGGGGCTTTCATCCGTTTGAGGGAACGCCTGTGGAGGGATGCCCCAGCTTTCGCTGGAGCGACGGACAACCTCCGCGTCTCCGCGCCTCCGCGTGAACCAAAAGGCTCTTCGCGGCTTCGCGGCTTCGCATGAAGATCACCCCTCCGGCGGTACCGGCGGTTCGTCGCCCAGCGTCAGGCCATGGCGCATCAGCATGGGCACGTTCGCCACCGCGAACAGCAAGGTCGCCGGGATCACGACCCACACCTTGTAGATCGCCCACAGGTCCCATCCGCGCTGCGGTCCGACCGCCACCGCTGCGCCGCGCCACACGGCTTCGTTCAGCACCGCCATGATCGCGAAGAACCACACCCAGTTGATCGTCAGCCGCCGCCAGCCGCTCTCGCGCAGACCCGGATAGCTGCTGCCCATCAATTGCTGGAGCAACGGCCGTCCGGTCGCCGCGCCGAAGCCGAGCACGGCGGCGAGCAGCGCATAGACGATCGTCGGCTTCATCTGGATGAAGCGCGGGTCGCGGAAATACATCGTCAGCCCGCCGAAAACGATCACCAGCCCGGCGGAGATCAGCAGCATGACGGGGATACGCCCCAGCTTCACCTTGGCGCTGGTCATCGCCAAGGTGAAGCTGGGGCGTATCCCCGTCATGCTGCTGATCTCCGCCGGGCTGGTGATCGTTTTCGGCGGGCTGACGATGTATTT
>CAJYHD010000856.1 GCA_913773715.1 uncultured Sphingobium sp. | reverse complement strand
ATCGAAGGATCTGATGGTCCGCATCATGCGCGGCACGACCAGCGCCGACGTTCGCATCAACGACATGGTGGAAAATCCGGCGCTCGATGTGCGCATTCGCCCCGGGGATCGCCTGATGCTGGTCGACGATCCGCGCACCTATTCGCTCCTTGGCGCATCGGGCCGGGTCGAGCAGGTTCCGTTCCGGCGATCGACCGTCTCGCTGGCCGAAGCCATCGCGACCGCAGGCGGCGCCAATCCCAACCTCGGCGATCCTGCGGCCATCTTCCTGTTCCGCTACGTTCTGGATGCCGAAGGCAAGGAAGTGCCGCGCGTCTATCATATCAACATGATGCAGACGGGCGCCTATTTCATCGCGCAGAAGTTCACGATGCAGGACAAGGATGTCCTCTATTTCGGCAATGCGGCGGCCAATCAGCCGAGCAAGCTGGTGCAGTTGATCAGCCAGCTCTTCTCGCCAGTTCTGACCGTCACCAGCGCGGTATCGGTGATCCAGAACAGCAGAAATTGATCGCACAACGGGCGGCGTTTTCAGGGGCAATGAAAGACCAAATTATGCGATTGCGGGCGTCACGCTGCTGACGCCTGCCATACTGGCGACGAGCGTAGCTATTTACGTTAAGCTGTTAATTACGAAGAATAAAATGCCGGAAAGCGCATATTCAGACAATCTCGTGCAGGCAAGTCTTTGATTTCAACGGACTTGCCTGTACGAGATTGTACCAACTGTCTATTTCACTGTCTCTTTTCAGGCGGGCCAAGCCTGCTCCCGCACGCGTTCGAGCGCCTGGGCATTGATGGCTTCGGCCCGCTGCGCGCTATCGCTTTCGGTGTAGCAGCGCAGTTCCGGAGCGTTGCCGCTGGGGCGCAGATGGATGATGTCGCCGCCCGCAAAATGGATGCGCAGCCCGTCGGTCGTGTCGATCCCGGCCGCCTCACCCGCGATGTCTCCAAACATCCCAGTCAGCCGCGCCAGAACCTGCGCCTCGCTGCCGTCCTCCAGATGCGCGATCAGCGCCTGGCTCTGCGCCGTCGGATACTCCTGCAACCGCTCGCTGAACGTATAGCGTTCGGGCAACTGCCCTTGCAGCGCCGAGAGCGTCCCCCCCTGCCGCCGCGCATCGACCAGCGTCGCCAGCATCGGCAATACCGCGTCCCGCGTTGGCAGCGCGCCCAGCGTCCGCCCTTCCACCGTAACCGGCGTTGCCAGCAGGAAGCCGCCATTGGCCTCATAGCCGCAGACGCTCTCCTGCCCTTCCGCGACCAAGGCATTCATCGCCTCGATCACGAAGGGCGACCCGATCCGCGTCCGCCGCACCGCGTCGAACAGGCCGGACAGTTCGACCGCGCTGTTGCAGCTAACCGGTGTCGCCACCGCCTTGATGCCCAGCGCTCGCGCACAAAGAATGCCGAGCACATCGCCGCGCATCCAGACGCCCGCCTCGTTAGCCAACAGCGGACGATCGCTGTCGCCATCGGTGGACAGGATCGCATCCAGCTTGTGTTCTGCCGCCCATTCGCGCGCCAGCTTCTGGTCCTCGGGGCGAACGGCCGAGCGACACCGCTTCCCCGCCCAGCGCCTCCACCAGCGCGACAAGGATATCGCGGCCAACAGCCGAATGTTCGTAAACGCCCAGCTTCAGGCCGGACAGTGCCTGGCTGCCGAACGCATCGACATAGCGGGCAACATAGGGTGCCGCGACGTCGATCAGCGGGCCGACAGATTGCGCTGCCTTCAGCATCCCCTCCCCGTCGAACAGGTCGGGCAGGTCCACGCTCTGGCTGCGAATGCCCTGCTCGTCGGCCTTCAATACCTCGCCATCGGTCCGGTTGAACTTGATGCCGTTACGGTCGTCGGGGATATGGCTCCCCGTCACCATCAGGGAGGGAATGCCCTGCGCAAAGCCATAGCCCGCCACCGCCGGCGACGGCACGAAACCGCAATTGTCAACCACACCACCCATATGTTCGATCGCCGCCGCACACGCCGCCATGATGCGCGGCGTCGAAGGGCGCAGGTCGCCCGCGATTGCGACATGCTGCCCTGCCTTGAACTGGCCGATGCTGGTCAGGTGCTGGAGGAAGGCGCAGCTATAGGCAAAGCACACTCTGTCCGTCATCGCTACGACCAGCCCCCGCGCCCCGCTGGTGCCGAAAGCTACGCCGGATTGCGTCATCAGGTCAGCGATGGAAACGGTTTGGGTCATGAATATCCTCGTGCGGGGAATGGAGAACAGGCGTCTAGCCGTAAAGACGTTCATCCCACCAGATAGGCTCCGGCAGGTCGTGGGTAATGTGGCTAGCGTCGGGATGCTGCGGATTGATGAGGATGTTCCGCTCGATCCGGGCCGGAATGGAGGGCACGATCAAGATGGCACTGCGCCGCTCGGCAAACCATTCCTGCCCGAAAGCCTTGCACAGCCCCTCGTCCTCGCCGTCCCAGCCCGGATGCGCGGCGGTCTGGAAAATCTCGTAGCTTGTGCCGTTGGGAATGGTGATGCGGATATAATGCTGGTTGGGCGGCAGCACGCTGTTCGCATGCACCAGCTTTTCCAGCATCGCCGTCGAATAATGTTCGGACGTGTAGATGAGCGGGCTGAGCGGCATGTTCCACCGTCCCGGGAAAAGGCGCGCGCCCTCGCTGTCGTAGATGGAATGGACGCCATCGGGATCGCCGATGCGATAGGCCGTCAGTACCCGGTTCGTCCGGCCGCCCTTCACACGCCCCCGCCATAAGCGGCGCGGCCGAGCAGGTTGATGACGAGGTCCGCGCCCGGACTGGTCGCTAGCGCCACATCGAGTGGGGCTTTTCCGTCGAGCATCGGATGAGGCCGGCTCAGAAACTCGCGGGCGCGTTCCGGCTCATGATAGATATCGAGCGCAAAGCTGAACACCTTGGCAAGCCGGGCAAGCCTGTCCCCCTCCTCGCTCGTTAGCCGCTTCCCCGGCGACTTGCGCCGACGGTCAAGCGTCGCCTTGGGGATCAGCCGGAACTTGAACCGCGCGTCTCCCGGAGCCACGCTGTCGGCCAGACGATCCAGCGCAGTCACAGGCAACCCCTTCTCGATCGACGACGGCAGCGTAAGCCGCGAGGCATGAAGCCCCGCCTTGACGCCGAGCAGCGCTTCGATGCTGTTGAGTTGGGTTGCCATATATGCCTCTGGTTCAGATGATGCGAATATACGTATCATCTGGGTCGATGACAAGTTGGCTGCCGTGACTCTTAGCATTCAGCTTAACCATTCCATATATATTCCAAAACCGACATCTTCGCTTAGTGCCGCGCAGCACTATTTAAATGTCAGCCGTGACCAGCCATCTTATCGAGCGATTCTGGCGTAACGGACAATGCCCCAGGGCGTCGCGGCTTCATATAAG
>CAJYHD010000855.1 GCA_913773715.1 uncultured Sphingobium sp. | reverse complement strand
CGGGCAGCTATCATTCGGGCACCGACGTCGCGGCCTCGACCGGCACCATCGTCCGCGCACCCGCCGACGGCGTCGTGATCCTGGCGGCCGAGCAGCCCTTCACGCTGGAGGGGCATCTGCTGATGCTGGACCACGGCCAGGGATTGAACAGCGCCTTCCTCCACCTGTCGCGCATCGACGTCCGCCCCGGCGATCATGTCCGCCAGGGCCAGCCGATCGGCGCAGTCGGCGCCACCGGCCGCGCGACCGGCCCGCACCTCCACTGGAGCCTGCAATGGCGCGGGCGCAAGCTCGACCCGCTGCTGGTGACGGGGCCGATGCCGTGACCCGGTCAGGTCAGCGGATGCGCTTGACCAGCACCGAGCGTCCGCCCGCTATCGAAGCGCGATAGCCGCTGAGCGGCGCTTCCTTCAAGACGATCTTGTCGCCGGGGTCGGGGGGAAAGGTCAGTGCATCGATCGTCTGCCAGACAGAGCCATTGGCCAATTCTAGGTTCCACCGGCCATAGCTGTTGGCCGCCTTTACCGACGCGATCTTGGTATCGATCTGGCGAACCTGGGTGGTGTCGTCGTCCTTGCCACCACCGAACATATCGCTTGTCGGCGTGGCAAGGCCGAACCGGGACTGTTTGCGGGCGATGACGGTCTTGCGGTCCATCACCATAAGTTCGCCGGATGCGCGCGAGGCCAGAATGGTTGCAGCGGCGCGGTCATAACAGGCCAAGCGCGCGCCATCCTGGGCGATGGCCTTGCACTGGGACAATTCATCGACTTGGCGGACGGCGACGCCATCCTGTGCACCGGCAGGGATGGCGGCCAGGATCGACATCGTTCCAGCAAATGCCATCAATCCGTTTCGCATGTTGATCAATTCCCGCCTGCTCGACCGGAGCCATCCGACACGGCCCGTTGGGCAAGATCGCGGCTTGCCTCGCGCTGACGGGCCCATTCCTCGCGTGTCATGCACAGCTTTTTGGCTTTCACGAACGACCCCGTCTCGACGATACGGCGACAAATTTGCTTGTCGGCTGTGGCCGGATCTACAGGGGGTTTTGCGGGCGTGGCTGCGGTCGAACTTTGCGCCGCCAATGCCAGAACTAGACCAAGCGTCATCGTGCATCTCCCGTTGCGAAGGACGTTCGGTACGCCCCCGCACGAAGATATCCGCCCGGAACACGACATAGGCAATATGCTTCTTTTATTACCTGATCGGCGATTTGGGCCCTGCTAACGGCCACTCACCACCCTCCTGTTGCACTTATGCTACAACGCAGCAAAAAGGTCATAATCTTCCAAAGAACGATTGTATAAGGTTTTGCCAGCCGGTTAGGCTGCCCCCAGCAGCAGGGTTAACCTGCGCTAATGATCGGCCCGGTCAAACGGGCGACAAAAGGGGTTAGATATGAAGCAGTTCATGCGAGGCCAGTTGCTGGCGTCCAGCTTGCTGGCCGGAAGTGCCATTTTCGGCGCTGTTCCCGCTTTCGCGCAGACGACGGATCAGGCTGGCAATGCGCCGGTCGCCGCGCCAACCGCCGCGCAGGAGCCCGGTGTCCAGACCAACGAGTCCACCAGCCCCACGACGCAGGGCGGTGACGTCGTCGTCACCGGGACTCTGATCCGCAATCCGAACATCATCGCAACCAGCCCGGTGACTGTCGTCAGCCAGGAGGAAATCCAGCTCCGCCAAGTCAACGTCGCGGAGCAGATCCTGCGCGAACTGCCGGGCGCGGTTCCCTCGATCGGTTCGCAGGTGAACAACGGTAACGGCGGTGCGTCCTTCGCCAACCTGCGCGGCCTTGGCACCAACCGCAACCTGATTCTGCTCGACGGCGCACGTATCGCGCCCGCAGGCTTGGGCGGCGCGACCGACCTCAACAACATTCCGCTTGCGCTGATCGAGCGCACCGACGTGCTGACCGGCGGTTCGTCGACGACCTATGGCGCGGACGCGGTTGCAGGCGTCATCAACTTCATCACGCGCAGCGACTTCTCGGGCGTCGACGCATCGCTGACCGACCAGATCACGGGCAAGGGCGACGGCCACAGCTATCGCGCCGAACTGACCGTTGGTGCCAACATGGATGACGGCCGCGGCAACGCGGTGCTGAGCCTCGGCTATCAGGAAACCGACCCCGTCTACCAGGGTGATCGCGATTTCGGCGTGCAGTCGATCGATTCCTACACCGGCGCGGCAGGCGGCTCGGGTACGACCGTCCCGGGTGTCTTCTCGACTGGCGCGGGTACGCGTCAGCTGAACAGCACCGGCACGGCCCTGGTTCCGATTTATTCGCGGTTCAACTTCAACCCGTACAACATCTATCAGACGCCGTTCCGCCGCTTCAACATCTTCGGTTCAACGAAGTATGAAGTGTCCGATCACCTGGAATTCTACAGCCAGGCGATGTTCTCGAAGAACACGGTTTCGACCATCATCGCGCCGTCGGGAACGTTCGGCAACACGCTGACCATTCCGATCAGCAACCCGTATCTCTCGGGTGGTGTACGCGACACCTTCTGTCTGAACGCCGTCGATGCCGATCCCAACACGGCAGGCCGTCAGGCGCCGACTCAGGCGCAGTGCAACAGCTATTACGGTGCCACCAGCACCACCGATCCGAATTATCGTACCTTTAATACCTCGGCATCGCGTCGCTTCGTGGAGGCCGGGCCGCGTATCAGCGAATACACGACCCAGTTGTTCAACATCCGCGCAGGTGTCCGCGGCGCACTGGTCGGCAACTTCAACTACGACGTGTTCGGCGCCTATGGCGAGAGCGAGAACGTTCAGCGCCAGTCGGGCAACGGCCTGCTGTCGCGCCTCCGTCAGGCGGCGCTTGCAACCAGCACCACGAACTGCATCAACACCGCCAACAACTGCGTTCCGATTAACCTGTTTGGCCCGGCCGGCAGCATCACCTCGGACCAGCTGGGCTTCCTGCTCGGCGTGAACACCAGCAGCTCGGTCCTGACGACGCTCGGCACCCTGCGCGGCGTCATCTCGGGTGACTTCGGCGTGTCGAGCCCGTTCGCCGAAACTCCGATCAGCATCGCGTTCGGCGGCGAGTATCGCAAATATACCGCCCGCACGACGTCGGATGCGGCCACCCAGACGCCTGGTGAAGTGCTCGGCAACGGTGCGGCGAGCCCGGATGCCAGCGGTCGTTACGACGTGAAGGAAGGGTTCGTCGAACTCAACGTCCCGGTCGTCGAGGACAAGCCCTTCTTCCGCAGCCTGAACCTCGAAG
>CAJYHD010000854.1 GCA_913773715.1 uncultured Sphingobium sp. | reverse complement strand
GTTCGATATCACCCTTGCCGAATTGCGCGTGGCGCTGGCCGACGAGGGGATCGCGGTGGCGGTATCGACGCTGTGGCGGTTCTTTGCGCGCCACGGGCATATGCGCAAAAAGAGACCGGCCATGCGCAGGCACAGGATCGCCCCGACGTTCTGAGCGCCCGCGAGGCCTGGTTCGACGGCCAGCTCGACCTTGACCCGGAAAAGCTGGTCTTCGTCGACGAAACCGGTGCCAGCACGAAGATGGCGCGCCGCTACGGACGTGCCCCGCGTGGACAGCGGCTGCGCATGGCCGTGCCGCACGGCCACTGGAAGACAATTACCTTCGTCGGGGGCTTGCGGCTGTCGGGCATGACCGCCCCGCTCGTGATCGATAGCCCGATGACCGGGGCGTGGTTCGCAGCCTGGGTCGCCCAGGTGCTCGTTCCGACGCTGAAAACCCGGCGATGTCGTGATCCTCGACCACCTGCCTGCCCACAAGAGCGCTGCGGCTCGAACGGCGATCGAGGAACGTAGTGCCCGGCTGCTCTTCCTTCCGCCCTATTCGTCCGACTTCAACCCGATCGAAAACGCCTCTGCCAAGCTGAAAGCGCTCCCGTGTAGAGCCTGGCCCATAGTGTATTCTTCCACTCGCTTGCGGATAATGCACCATCAATCGCCGGGACCAAACATCGGGTTGCGCCACGCGAATGCGAGGAACTGGGACTCCTCGGCCTTGCTGAAATTGTCGTCCGCCTCAACAATAAGAGTTCGGCGACCATCCCGTAGTCTCGGCCCCCAGGCCATACCCTCAAGATTGTCGATTTTACGACCCTGATACCGCTCCGGCAGGTCGAGCAGCACCGCGCGGGTCATTGGGACAGCCGGGCAGGATGTCAGTGCTGGACAGGACAGGATATCGGTCGTTCGATCGGCGATGCCCGACAGAACGATCCTGGCCATGACGCCCTTGCGCGCATCAAAGGGAAGGATGCGCTCGATCGACAAAAAATGCCGGTCGTCGATCGCCAGCAACTCGGATACGCTATATCGCCCGCCGGGTACCTCATACAGATATTGATGAAGCGGCTTGCCGCTCTTCGGGTCGAAGCTGGTCAGCCGGTGGCGCATGACCGTGTTGGATTCGCCATCGGCCTGGTCGTCCTGATAGGCGGGTGCCTCGTTAATCGCGTAGACTGTGCCCTGCGGCCCGACCGCCAGTCCTTCGATCACCCCGTTTGACACCGCGCCGAGCGTTCGGTTGTCGTCGTAGAGATACGCAGCCGGCAGCGAAAAGCGGCGCAGGATGCGTCCCGTCGCATCGCTCTCATAGATGGCGGGTTGAACGCGCCGGGCGGGGTCGGCACTCCAAGTCCCCTCCGACGACCAATAGACGTTGTTTCCACGGGCATGACGAATAGCCTCGGGGTCGACCACCGAGCGATCGGTGGGGAATGGCGTGCCATGGGCGTCACGCAGCGACACCTGCCCGTTCAACCGCACCCGCATCCGGTGGCGCACCGGATCGAGCGTGATCGACAGCCGGTAAAAGCGTGGCGGCCGTCCGTCGCCCTTGTCGTCCGAAATGGCAAGATAGTCACCGCCAGGCAGGCGGTCGAGCCCGGACAATCCACCCACCGCGATGCCCTGAAGGCGAGTGTCATGGGGGATCGCCGTCATGCCAATCAGTGTCAGCTCCGGGACCTTGGCCTGCTCCGCCATGGAGGATGCTTGCACGAACCCGGCCGCCAGCATCGCCACCACACCCCGTATCGTCTTGCGCGTCATCATCTGTTCCCCCGCCTCATGACCAAAATCCGGACGCAACGGGGCTTTCGCGCCGTTGCGTCCGGGCCGTTCCGTTTCGAAGACTGTATCAGAACTGGAAATGGACGCTTGCGATCAGCGTGCGCGGATTGCCGAAATTGAAGAAGCCGCCATTGCTCGTGGCCGTGCCCAGATTGGAAAAATAGGCCTTGTTGAGCAGGTTGACGACGTTCAGCTGGATATAGGTCTTTTTCAGGCCGACCCAGTCCATGCCGATCTGGGCATCCAGATCAACCAGCGTATAGCCCGCCGCCTTCACGTCGTTGACATCGGTCACGAAGCGGTCGCCGACATGCTTGGCCGACAGTCCGATCACGCCGAACGGCAGGTTGACCTGCGCCCGGCCGCCATATTGCCAGTTGGGCGTATCGACCAGCGATTTGCCCTTGGTGGCGATCAGCACCGCGCCCGTCGCGGCGTTCATGACATCGTCCTTCAGCGTGGCGGTCATGTAAGACGTGAAGCCGTAGAGCGACAGCCATTTGGTCGGACTGATCGACAGCGAGGCATCGATGCCCTTGCTGTCGACCGCGCCGACATTGCGGGCGGTGCTGATCGTCCCGCCGCCCTCTACCGGGGTAGTCACGTTGACGATGCGATTGTCGTAATGGATGTACCAGCCGCCCAGCTGCGCCTGCGCGATCCCCATGGTGTAGCGAAGACCGAGATCATAGGAGTCGGTCCGCTCGGGCCTTGCCTCATCGCCGAGCGGGCGAACGACCTTGTCGTCATAGGCATAGACTTCGGTGCTCGGCGCAGAGAAGCCCTTGGTATAGCTGCTGAACAGGCTGAGCACCGGCGTCATCTGCCAGGTCAGGCCGACATTGGGCAGGAGCGCGCGATATTCCTTGATGCGACCCGTATAGGGCGGCGCGAATTTCGCGGTCCGGCTGTCGGCCTGGACCTGCGCCTGGGTCTGCGACGTACAATAGGCTTCGTTGCTGCTGCCCGGAATAGTGTAGCAGTAATTGTTCATGTTGCGCCGGAACAGTGCGGCGCGCAGGCCAACCGTCAGCGATAGGGAATCGTCGAATGGCTTGCCGCGATATTCGCCCGACAGCTGATGCAGGATCGAATAGGTCAGGCGATGGCGCTTGTTGAGCCCATGACCGGCTGCATCCAGCATCGCATGGGGATTGCTGACATCGCTCGTGCTGAAGGGCAGCCAGGGCGTACCATCGGGGCGCAGATAGCTGGCCTCGCCAGTCTGCAGCGTCCGGGCGCGATCCCAGGTCTAGGCCAGGCGCAGAAGGTTGTTCGGATCGAT
>CAJYHD010000853.1 GCA_913773715.1 uncultured Sphingobium sp. | reverse complement strand
GGTTGGAGCCGGGCGGCATCGCGCTTCGAAATATCCGTATCGACATAGGACAGGTTGAGCGTCAGATTACGCCATGTCGTATCCACGCCCAGCGACCAGTCCCAATAATGGCCGGTCGGTGTCACGCTGGTACCGTTTGGACCAAGGCCGGGATTGCCATCGGAATGACCAATATGCGCCTTGGCCGTAAAAGGCGTTCCCGCGATCGCCAATGCCCCGTCGCCCCAGAGGTAGAGATTATCCTCCTTTTGACCGCGACTGTTCGACGCAGCCGACACGTTGGCAAGCGCATATTGCTTGGGCGCATAAGCCACACCTGCTGTCAGCGACAGGGGGCCGGTCGTCCCGCTCAGCTTGGCATAGGGTTCGGCGAAATCGGTATTGTTCGCGCCGCCCGGATACATGTACCAGACAAGTCCGACGTCCAGTGTCGCACCGTTGCCTATTTGCGCCTTGTACCCGCCGATTAGATCGAGTTCCATGTTCGCGCCGCCGAACGTACCCCAGCCCGCGAGGTTGGAAGCCCAGGTGCCGACATAAAGGCCGCTTTGATGGCTGACGGTGATGCCGCCCTGAACGGCCATGTCGCGATCGGACTGCGAGACGCCACGGAAGCGATAGTCGGACGTCAGGCCGACCGAACCGGTTACGGTCACCGCCGACGCCTTGTCTTGCGCCTGCGCGGCGAATGGAATGGAAGCCGCAAGCAAGGCCGAGGGGAGAAGGAAGAGCTTCATGAAGTCCTCTTAGATGACGCCGAACCACATTGGTTGGCGCGATGAGAAGGCTCCGGTAAATCAGATCAGCATTTCATAGCGAGATGGGCGAAAGCTTTTTCGCATAGTATTTGCGTATGGATACGGGAAAGTGCCTCTCTGGTGATGTATTGGGATCATATGTCATCGTCATCCGTAAAGGCGGGCAGGATCGAGGACTGCGGAAATATCAGGGTGAAGCAAGCGCCGCGCGGGTCGGCATTGTTCGTCGCGGATATCGTCAGTCCCATCGCCTCTGCGAAACCCTTGACGATGGCAAGACCTAACCCCGTGCCATGCTTGACCCGGTCGGACCCGTCCAGACGGGTGAAGGTATCGAACACGCGCTGCTCGCTGCCCGACGGGATGCCAGGCCCCTCATCTTCGACCGACAAGGTGATCGCGTCGGGCAAGCGTCGCCCGCGAATATGGATCGGGGTATCAGGGTCGGCGTAACGGCCCGCATTGTCGAGCAGGTTGATGAGGCAATGGTGGAGCAGGCTGGGATCGACATTGACGAGCGGGATGTCGGGCAGGATGTCGACCTTCACCGCATGCCCCAGCAGCGACTGGCGTGTGTCATGCACTGCGCCCGCAACCGCGTCAAACAAGTCGGTAGGTTGCAGCTTCAAAGGAAGAGCGCCCGCTTCCACGCGCGCCATGTCGAGAAGGTTGGCGACGAAGCGATTGAGCCGCTGCGCCTCGGCATCCACCGCTTCGACAAGATCGGACGGATGCTCGCGCTTCAGTTCGTGGATCGCCGAGATGATCGTCGTCAGCGGCGTGCGCAGATCGTGGCTGACCGAGGACAGGAGTGCGGATCGGAGCCGGTCACGTTCGCGCACCTGCCGCGCGTCCAGCATCTCTTCCTCAAGGCTCATGCGGTCGAAAGCGATCGAGGCCTGATCGAGCAGACTCATCAGCAGCGGGATTTGATCTGAGCGCAGTGGCTCGCCCGCATCTTCCCGCGCAAGGCCCAGGACGCCCAGAACCCCGCGCTTGGTGCGCAGCGGATGGAACAGCCAGTCGGACGCCGTCAACGTAGCGGACCCGCGCCCGGCAGGCTGGTCATTATCGATTGCCCATTGCGCCGCTGCGCGCTCGATCTGTTCCAGGCGATCTTCCGGCGGAACGGCAGCGCGGAGTTGCGGCCCGTCGCGTGACGGCAGCAGCATCACCGTTCGCACATGAAACAGCCGCGCGATGTCGGCGCAAATCGCGTGCATCAGCTCATCCTGGCTGGCGGCGGCGGTCAACTGGCGAGAAAATCCCGCAAGCGCCGCATTCTGCCGCGCGCTCGATTGCGCAAGGTCCGCCTGTGCATGAACCCTCGCCGCAAACTGGCTGGTGACGATCGCCACGCCCAGCAGCACGAGGATGCTGATGACATTTTCCGGGTTATTGACGGTCAAGGTTCCCGTCGGCGGCAGGAAGAAGAAATTATAGGCGAGGCTGGACGCGATCCCCGCAAACAGGCCCGCACGCAGGCCATAGGAGGCGGCCGCGAACATCACCGGGATCAGGTAGAGCAACGAAATATTGGAGAGATCGATGATCTCGACCAGCAGCCGCCCAACTGCCGTCATCGCCACGACCATCAGCGCGGTCCAAAGATAGTCGATCGGATTGCCCCATACGCCAAGTGCGCGGCGGGGCGATACGGCGGGCGGAGAATGCTCGCCGGGGAGGACGTGGACCGCCACATCGCCGATGTCGCGCACCAACCGATCCACGACTGATCCATGCCGCAGTTCGAACCACCAGGATCGCGTCGCCTTACCCAGCACGACCTGCGTCGCGCGCGTTTCGAGAACATAGGCGCGCAACCCCTCCACCACATTGGTCGCGGGGATCGTCGCGGTGCTGGCGCCAAGCCGGGAGGCGAGCGCCATGGTATCAGCAAGTTGCGCCCGTTCGGCCGGGGTGAAATGCTGGCTGCGCTGTGTTTCGATATGAACGGCGCTCCAGGGTGCTTTTAGTGCATCCGCCATGCGTTTGGCCGCGCGGACGAGGCCCTGCGCGCTCGGCAGTTCGCTGATCGCGACCAGTATGCGCTCGCCCGCCGCGAAGCTGCCGGCCAGCGCGTGGGCGCGCACATAGTCGAGCATCTGCGCATCGACCGCCTGCGCCGCGCGGCGAAGCGCCATTTCCCGAAGCGCGGTCAGGTTCGACTTGGAGAAATAATGGTTGAGCGCCCGGCTCGCCTCTGCCGGGATATAAACTTTCCCGTCCTTCAGCCGTTCGATCAGTTCGTCGGGTGGGATGTCGATGACCTCAAGCTCGGCCATCTCCAGGATCGAATCCGGCACCGTCTCCCGCACACGAATGCGCGTGAAGGAGGCGACGACGTCCGTCAGACTCTCGACATGCTGGATGTTGACGGTCGAATAGACATCGATCCCGGCGTCCAACAATTCGACTACGTCCTGATAGCGTTTAGGATGGCGGCTGCCGGGCGCATTGGTGTGGGCGAGTTCATCGACCAGCACCAGTTGCGGGTGGCGGGCGAGGATGGCGTCGATGTCCATCTCGGCAAGGCTATGCCCCTGATGCGTCACCTCGCGCCGGGGAATGACTTCATGCCCCGTGACGAGCGCTTCGGTCTCCCGGCGGCCGTGCGTTTCGACCACGCCGATGACGACATCGACGCCAGCCTTCAACCTCTGCTTGCCGTCGGTCAGCATTTCATAGGTCTTGCCGACGCCGGGTGCCGCGCCGAGGAATATCTTCAAACGACCACGGCCTTCCTGCGCCGCCTGACGCAGGAAGGCCTCTGGATCGGGACGGTTGGAGTCGGTCATTAACGCTGGTTAGCGCTTAACCCATCCAGCCGTCGATTGAGATCGAGCAGATTGACGTGCGGATCGCCCAGGAAACCGAGCGTTGGTTGCTCGATGCTGGCATCGACCAACGCCTTGACCTGCGCCTGATAGATCTTGCGCACCCGCGCGATGCGATCGACCTGACAATAGGCCGCCGCCGGGCTGATGTCCGGGTCCAGTCCCGACGCGGACGCCGTGACGAGATCGGCGGGGACGGGGCGGTTGCCATTCTCCTTCATCACCCTGTCGCGGTCGGCCTTCACGCGGTCGATCAACGCTTTCGAAGTCGGGCCATAGTTGGAGCCGGACGATGCCATACCGTCATAGCCCTTGCCCGCTGCCGAGGGACGCGCATTGAAATAGCGGTCGCTGGCAAAACCCTGACCGATGAGCGCCGATCCAACCGCCTTGCCATTCACTTTGACCAGACTGCCATTCGCCTGCATCGGGAACAGCGTCTGGCCAATGCCCGTCATGGCGAAGGGATAGGCAATGCCCAGCAGCACAGCGAACAGCAGTGTCATAACGATCGCCGGGCGAAGGCTTGTGAGGATATCCTTGTTCATGTCTTCAGTTCCTCAGGCGAGACCAAGGCCGTTGACGGCCAGGTCGATGAGCTTGATGCCGACGAACGGCGCGATCAGGCCGCCAAGCCCGTAGATGGCGAGGTTGCGCGCCAGCAGTGGTCCCGCGCCGATCGGACGATAGGTCACGCCGCGCAACGCCAACGGCACCAGCATCGGAATGATGATCGCGTTGAAAATGATCGCGGATAGGATCGCGCTCTGCGGGGTGGCGAGGCCCATGACGTTGAGCACACCGAGGCCGGGATAAAGCACGACGAACATCGCCGGAATGATCGCGAAATATTTGGCGACGTCGTTGGCGACCGAGAAAGTCGTGAGCGCACCGCGCGTCATCAGCAGTTGTTTGCCCAGCCCCACGACTTCGATCAGTTTGGTCGGATCGCTGTCGAGATCGACCATGTTGCCCGCTTCTCGCGCGGCCTGCGTGCCGGTGTTCATGGCTACGCCGACGTCCGCCTGCGCCAGCGCGGGCGCATCGTTGGTGCCGTCACCGCACATGGCGACCAGTCGCCCGCCCTGCTGTTCCTTGCGGATGAGCGCCAGCTTATCTTCCGGCGTCGCTTGCGCGAGAAAGTCGTCCACACCCGCTTCGGCTGCGATCGAAG
>CAJYHD010000852.1 GCA_913773715.1 uncultured Sphingobium sp. | reverse complement strand
AGCGATCCATGTGTCGGGCGTCATTGCGACTGTCATCGCAGGCCTGATCTGCGGCTGGTATCAGCACGTCATCCTCTCCGCGACCGTTCGGCGGAACGCGGAATCCTTCTGGTCGGTGATGGTGTTCCTGATGGAAGCCTTTGTCTTCCTGCTGATCGGATCGTCCCTGCGCGGGGTCATGGAGCGTGTCGGCGGGTTCGAGCGGATCGTGCATGAAATGGCGCTGCCTGTTTTGGCGATCCTCCTCGCACTAACGGCGGCGCGGTTCCTGTGGGTGTTTGGAGCCGACGCAACGATCGCGTCGTTCAACAGGATCGGGATACGCCGTTATACCCCGATCGGGCCGCGCGGCGCGAGCGTATTGGGCTGGGCAGGGATGCGCGGCGTGGTGACGCTGGCGATCGCGCTCAGCGTGCCCGCCGATTTTCCCGGCCGAGATGTCATTCTGGTCACTGCCTTTGCCGTCATCATCGGCACGGTGTTGATCCAGGGAACGACGCTCGGCCTTGTCATCCGCATGGCCGGCCTGTCTGACCCGATCAGCGACCGTCCGCGCGTGACGATGAGCGAGGCGGAAGCATCCATGGCGCGGGTCCAGGCCGAAGTCGTGGAGCGCCACGCCTATGATGAAGCAGGCGAACTCGTCCATCCGCGCCTGCTCGAAAGCTATCGCCTGCGCGCCAAGGTGTCGGCCAACTATGCCGGGCAGGAACATGTCTATGAAGACAATCTCCATGCCCATTTCGACCTGATCCTGAAAGCCGTGGCGGCAGGGCGTAAGGAATTGCTTCGCCTCCACCGCAACGGCGATATCGACGAAGCGGTGTTTAAGGAACTGGAGCGCGACCTCGATCTGGAGGAAATGGGCGCGCTCGCGGGGAAATCGACCTAGCGGTTAGGCGCGCGTCTTCGCTCGCTCGGCAACGCGTTTTTCGAGCAGCGAAAGCGGCATTGCACCTTCTTCCAGCACGGCGTGGAACTGTTTCAGATCGAACGCGTCGCCTTGTGCTGCCTGAGCCTGCTGGCGCGCCTTGGTCCATACGCCATGCCCAACCTTGTAGCTAGTCGCCTGTCCCGGTTGCGTGCAATAGCGTTCGACTTCGCGCTGGCAGCGAGGGCGGGCGAAACCGGTCTTCTCGACCATATAGTCCGTCGCTTGTTCGCGGGTCCATTTCTTCGCATGAATGCCGGTATCGACCACCAGTCGCGCTGCGCGAAACAGGAAGGACTGGAGATAACCCGCCCGGTCGAGCGGCGTCGCATAGCCCCCCAATTCGTCGGCAAGCTGTTCGGCATAGAGCGCCCAGCCTTCGGAATAGGCGCTCATGAACGCGGTTTTGCGCAGCATCGGAATGTCGCCTGCCGTCTGTGCGGTCGAAATCTGGAGGTGATGTCCCGGCACGCCTTCGTGATAGGTAAGGGCGGGCAGGCCATATTTCGGCCAGTCGCCGACGTCCTTGAGATTGATGAAGTAGATGGCAGGGCGCGACCCGTCGAGTGCCGCGCGATTGTAATAACCGTTGGAGGCACCATCCTGAATCTCGACAGGCACCGCCCGGATTTCGAGCGGTGTGTCGGGAATGGTAGCGAAAGCCTGCGGAAGTTTCGCCTTCATGGCTTCGACATCGCGATTGACCTGAGCCAGCAATGCCGCACGTCCTCCCGTGCTGTCGGCATAGAGTTGCGACGGATCGACATTGAGCGCCGCGAGCCGCTGACCGATGGAGCCATTGGCTAGGCCTGCGCCTTTGAGGATCGTGTCGAGTTGTGCGCTGATGTCCGCCACTTGCTCCAGCCCCATGGCGTGGATCTGATCGGCGGTAAGGTCGGTCGTCGTCGCGCTCTTGAGCGCTGCTGCGTAGATTTCGCCGCCGCGCGGAGTGCGCCATATGCCATCGCCGGCAGCAGTCTTGGCTTTCAGCGCCTCGACCGCGGCGATCTGTTCGTCCAAGGCAGGGTAGATGCTTTTTTCGACGATCGCCGCCGCCTGCGCTTGCCAATCGCCTGTGATATTCTTCGCCGCTGCGCGCTTGACCAGCGACTGCACGATCGAACTGGTCGCGGCGGGTTGGCCGCGCAACTTCTTCATCTGGCCGAGCGTCAGGTCGAGCGACCAGGCAGGGGCGAGGTAGCCGCGCGCCGCTTCGTCTCGCTGTAGCGCGGTGTCGGTCCGAAGGTTGCGCGCGAAAGCGTCCAACCGCGCGACATAGGCATCGCAATCCGCAGCGGTGTTGATCGTATGCGCGGTATTGAGGAAGTCAGGCGTCGAGAAGTAACTGCCACCCTGCTGAAAGATGCGGTAGGGGCGGACTGCACTGTTGAGGCCGAACTTTGCAGGCGCAACCGTCTGTTGGCCCAGCGAATAGAGAATGACGTCGAGGTTGAGGCGCTGGGCTTCGGACAGCTTGGCTGACTTGAAGCCGTCAAGCTGCTTGATCGCCGCCTGTGTCGCGGCCAGCCGCTTCATCATCGCCGACTTGCTATTATCATCCAGCATGCTCTTCGCACCGGCGCGCGCGCCCTTGTCGAGACCGAGACTGGTGACGAAAGACGGCGACATGTCGAGTTGCCGGTCGAAAATATCAGTGAAGGCTGCGGACAGGCGGGCATCGTCGGGACCGGCGGCCTGTGCGAATGCGTTCGATATGCTGGCGCTTAGCGCAGCCGCGCCCGATGTGGCAAGAAATTGGCGACGGTCCATGACAGCGGCTCCCCGAATGGTTTCAGGGGGTTATTGCGCGTCGAGCCGTATGCGTCCAGCGTCCTGTAATCAGAGAGCGGGTCGGATCAGAAAACGGGCTGGTTCGCCGCGTCGTCGCCATCGCTGCCAAGCGGCGTCACCGGCGAGTGGATGCCGCATTCGACTTTGTCCCAACCACGCCAGCGGCCTGCGCGCGGATCTTCACCGGGCAGCACCTTGGACGTGCAGGGTTCGCAACCGATCGAGAGATAGCCCTGCGCCTCCAGCGGATGGCGGGGCAGATCTTCTGCCTCGAAATAGGCTTCCAGATCATCCTTGGTCCAATCACCCAGCGGATTGATCTTGAGCCGACCATCTTCGATCTCAAAACGCGGAAGGTTCTGGCGCG
>CAJYHD010000851.1 GCA_913773715.1 uncultured Sphingobium sp. | reverse complement strand
ATGCTCTACCGCCTTATGCGGAGGCTGGGCGTTTAAGCAGCTTGCGGAGCCAAGCTTCGGCTTCGAGACGGGGGCTGAAGCGTTCGAGGTGCCACCATTCCAGTACCTCTTCGCGCGTGGCGAGGCTCTGCTTGTACCGGTCCTTGCCCGCCAGCAACGAGTAGATCAACAGGCCGCGTGACGCATAATGATCGACGGCGGCGGCGTGGCAGAGCAGGCCGGGCTTGTCCTTGGGCGTGCGTGGCGTGGCGAAGGCGGACTGATAGTTCATCGCCTGATCGCCAGCCACGAAGTTGACCAGCAAACCGACGATGCCCCCTTCGTCAGAAAAGCGCAACAATTCGACTACGCCGGATGGGATGCCTTTCCGCGTGATGGTCGCCACGAATGTGCGGAAGCCTGCGTCGTCCCACGCATTGTCGGCATGACGACCGCTGTTGAGGGTCGCCATCTCGGCAAGCCAGGGGTCGATATCGTCGGGGGTCGCGACTGCGATGTGAGGAAGCGGACCGCCATGATCCTTCATCGCGCGGCGTATCTGGCTGCGCGTGTTGGCGCTCAGCAGTGAGGGATAATCGCCTGACGCGCGCACGGCAGCGAGATCGACCTGATAGACGGGCGAAATATCCGTTCGGGTTCGGCGGTGGGTGGCGATGTCGAGCAGCGGCGAGGATGGCGCAACGCCGCTCAAGCGTAATACCCGCCAGTCGCGTCGGCGGGTGATAGCGGCAAGTGCGACGACGGCAGCCTCCCCTTCCCGCCCGCTTTCCGTCAACAAGCCGTTATATTCGACATAGGGGCGGTCGGCGGCAGCGTGCCCCGACTGGTTGAGGCTCAGAGTTGCGACGCGGCCCAGCAGGCGCGTCGATTGACTGTGGCCCATAAGTGCAAGCGCGACGTCATCCCCCGTTTCATCGGCGACGACAAGCAGTTCGACCGAGGGCACATAGCTTTCGAGCCAAGCCGAAACCCAAGTCCATCGCAGGAAGAAGGACGCATCGCTGCGTGCCTCCAGCGCCAGCCATCGGGTGGCGAGATCGGCCCGGTCGGGCAGCGGGAGGAAGCACGCGGTGAGAGCCATCGCGTTCCTTGTGGCAGAGCGTTGGCGGTGGTCAAGCCGTGGCGACGATGCGCAAGGCGGGATCGACGGTTCCATCGGCGCGTACGCCCGCATCGTGCAGGTCGCGCTTCAACTTGCCCCTCAGGAAGCGAAAGAACATCACGAAATCCGCGCGCAGCGACCAGAAGGGATACCGGAACGTCGCGGGCCTGTTGCGCTCGACAAGGCCATGCGCCGTCCACGCAAAGCCGTAGCCTGCCAGAGGGACCGCTGCTGCCATCCACCAGCCGCGAGCGAACGGGGCGACGGCAAGCAGCGCAATGACCGATCCGGTTCCGATATAGTGAAGGGCGCGGGTCGCAGGACGCGCATGTTCCTGAAGATAATAGGGCCAGAAGTCTCGGAAGCGCGCAAGATCAGCCACGGTCATCCCTCCCATCTATGTCGCATCGACATATCATGGACATGGATCGTTTCGCAGTCGAAATGCGTCAGGCCGAAGCGCGGTCCGGGGCGAATAGAAAATAGTCGTACGCAGCGCGCGCAGCTTCGGCGATGATGCGGTCGCGCGCGGTATGGCCGCGATGGTCCTTCATGACGAAGACGGTGATGGCGAACAGCCGCCCGTCCGGCAACGTGACGATGCCGGTGTCGTTGCCAGTGCCGTTCAACGACCCGGTCTTGTGCGCGACCATGGTGCCCGGCGGCAGCATGCCAACGATCCGCGCCTTTCCGGTCTGGCACCGTTCCATGATCTGGATCAGCGCAGCGGTGCTGGCGGGTTTCAACGCCTTGCCGGTGCGGATCGCCACGACGAGGTCGGTCATCGCCGTGGGCGTGGAGGTGTCACGTGGGTCCTGCGCGAAGGCAATGTTGGGCGTGTCGCGCGCATCGCGCTCGCGCAGTTCCGGATTGGCGGCCATCGCGGCGGCGACGTTGCGGGAAAAGTTGCCCGACGCCGGATTGATGCCCATCGCGCGGTACAGAAGGTTTGCGGTGTTGCTGTCGACGCGCAGCCCCTTGATGCCGAGACCCGCGACCCATGCGTTGACCGCCGACGGTCCGCCCGCGCGCGCGACGAGTGCGTCGGTCGCGTCATTGTCGCTGCGCATCAGCATCAGATCGAGCAGGCCGGAAACGGACAGCGTACCCGCCGGGCGCGTCAGTTGATCTGTCAGCGCCAGTTGCCCGGCATCGACCATCGAAAAGATCTTGCCCGCGACCGCGACCTTGTAGGCGCTCGCCATCGGGAACAGCGTGTCGCCATTCAGCGACAGCGTTTCGCCGGTGGCGAGGTCTCGCACGGTGATGCCGACCGTGCCGTCCGAAAGCGTGGCGAAGCGCTGAAATTGGGCGAGCAGGCGATCATGCGCGGTCTGTTGTGCGACCGGGACCGGCGGCGGACCGAAGGCATCGGCGGCAGGGAGCGGCGCGAGGAACAGGCTGAGAGCAGCGGCAATGCGCGAGGAGCGGCGAAACGGCATGACGCCATTTTGTCCAGGCGGCGGCGTGGCGCAAGTGCTATGTTTCGTCCCGTTGACGGGCGATGAGGGGCGGGCCATCAGCAACCGCATGAACGCCCCTGTCAAACTCGACGAAAGCTGGCTGAAGCCGCTGGCCGATCAGTTTTCCGCTCCGCACATGGCGAGCCTGAAAGCCTTTCTCGAAGCGGAGAAGGCGGCAGGGAAGCGCATCTTCCCCAAGGGATCGGAATATTTCCGCGCGCTGGACCTGACGCCGCTCGACAAGGTGAAGGCGGTAATTCTGGGTCAAGATCCCTATCATGGAGAGGGACAGGCGCATGGCCTGTGCTTTTCGGTGCAGCCGGGTGTGCGCACGCCGCCGTCGCTCATCAACATCTACAAGGAGCTGGAGGCCGACCTCGGCATCCCACGTCCCGGTCACGGCTTTCTGGAGCATTGGGCGCGGCAGGGCGTTCTGCTGCTCA
>CAJYHD010000850.1 GCA_913773715.1 uncultured Sphingobium sp. | reverse complement strand
GCTGGTGGTCGCCTGCGACAGACCGGATGCGGACGCGCGCGTCATCAGCGCATAGGCGCGCGCCCAATCCTTGGCGATGATGTCGCCGTTGAAGAGGGCGGTGCCGACGATATATTGCGCACGCGGCTCGCCGCGCATCGCCGCTTTCTGAAGGAAGGGCATCGCGCCTTCCCGGTCGCCCTGCTGGAACAGGAGCAGGCCCAGATTATCCTCAGCGCGTAAATGACCCTGTGCTGCCGCCTTGCGATACCAGCCGATCGCGGTGGTGACGTCCGCCGAAACCCCGCGCCCGAGCTTGTAGGCCTGGCCCATGTTGAACTGCGCATCGGGATCGCCGGCCTGTGCGAGCGGTCGCCATTCGCCGATCGCCTTGGCATAGTCGCCCTGCTGCCAGGCATCTACGCCGGTCTTGACGTCGGCAATCGCAGGCGCTGCGGCGGTGCCGATGGAGAGCGCGGTCATGGCGATCCAGAAATGCTTCATGTCAGATGCTCCAGCGGCAAAATCTTTGCGCCCGTGTGCCAGCACAAGGTTAATAGCTGCTTAGCGTCAACGCGATGTCAACCCTGTGACGCATCCTTCCGCGCCCTTAACCAAATCTTATCCGCTGCCGTGGCATGTCGCCCTTGAACTGGATTTTTCCTCCAAGGGGATGGGCGTTGCGGATATTGGCGTTGGCATCGCAGAAAGGCGGATCGGGCAAGACGACCCTGTCGGGGCATCTGGCCGTGCAGGCGCAGCGTGCCGATGCCGGTCCCGTGGTGCTGATCGACATTGATCCGCAGGGATCGCTGGCCGACTGGTGGAACGAGCGGGAGGCGGATTATCCCGCCTTCGCGCAGACGACCGTCGCGCGGCTCGCGAGCGACCTGGAAACGTTGCGCGAGCAGGGGTTCAAGCTGGCCGTCATCGATACGCCGCCCGCCATCACCATGGCGATCCAGAGCGTCATTTCCGTTGCTGAGCTGATCGTCGTGCCGACGCGTCCCAGCCCCCACGATCTGCGTGCGGTAGGCGCGACGGTGGACCTGTGCGAGCGGGCGGGCAAGCCGCTGATCTTCGTCGTCAACGCCGCGACGCCCAAGGCGCGCATCACATCCGAAGCGGCAGTCGCCCTGTCGCAACATGGCACGGTTGCGCCGGTGACGCTGCATCATCGCGTCGATTTCGCCGCATCGATGATCGACGGACGCACGGTGATGGAGGTGGACGCCAACAGCCGCTCCGCGCGCGAGGTCGAGCAATTGTGGACCTATGTCTCCGACCGGCTGGAGCGCAATTTCCGCCGCACCGTCTTTTCGGTGCCGCATGGTAGCGTGGGGACGGCAGGCGCGGCACGCACGCCGGGCGGTAATTTCGGCCGCCGCGTGATCGGGCAATAAGGGAAGGATGCGCGTCATGGCAGAACCCAAGCCGCTTGCTTCGCTCACATCCGGTCTGCTTGCCCGCAAGGGACAGGCGCAGCCCGCGATGCGCCGCCCGATGATGGGCTTCGGCTCCAGCGCTGCCGCTCGACATGCGCAGGACGATCTGGGTTGGGACGATATGGGCTTCGATGTCGCGCCGCAGCCGGTCGAGATCGAGGACATGCCGGTGGCGATCGGTTTGACGCCGTTGACGTCCGTCGAGGACTTGGCAGCTCCGGTGCCATCCGTCGTCGCCGAGCGCGAAGCACTGGCCGAGCGGATTGCCGCGACGCCGATCACGAGCCTGCGGACCAAGGCGAAGGCGAAAGTCGCGACCGGGCGCAAGGCGGCCTTCACGCTGCGTCTCGACGCTGACCGGCACCTGAAGCTGCGGCTGGCGAGTGCGGTCGCGGGCCGGTCGGCGCAGCAGATGATGACGCAGGCGCTGGATCAGTTTCTGGATGCGCTGCCGGAAATCGACCGGCTGGCGCAGCAGCTGCCGCATCGCGGCGAATAGGGATTGGGGTGGTGAAAGAGATGACACGCAAGACATTTGGGAAAGCGGCGCTCGCTTCGCTGCTGGTGGCGACCGCGATGGTCGGATGGAACGGGTCGGGCTTCAAGCCGACCGCCGTCGCTGGTGAGGAACATGCCGATGCGCGCAAGTTCGCGACCGGCGCGGAAAAGGCGCTGGCCCATCGTGATGGCCGTCGCGCGGTCGAAGCCGCAGAAGCTGCCGTACGGATGGATCCGCAGAACGCTACCTATCGCCAGCTTCTGGGCCGGGCCTATGTCGCCGCCGGTCGTTTCGCTTCGGCGCAATCAGCCTTCTCCGACGCGATGACGCTGGGCAACAGTGACGCGCGCACGATCGTCAGCCTGGCGCTGGTGCAGGTGGCTCAGGGGCGGCCCGAAGCGGCGCGGGCGCTGCTGGCGACCCATGCCGACACCGTGCCTGCGACCGACTATGGCCTTGCGATGGCGATGGCGGGAGACGCGGACGAGGGCGTTCGCATCCTGTCGCAAGCTATCCATGATCCCTCCGCGACCGCTCGCACACGGCAGAACCTGGCCTATGCCTATGCGCTGAGCGGGCGGTGGAAGGATGCGCGGATGGTCGCCGACCTCGACATGGGACCGCTTGACGCCGCCAAGCGTATCTCCGATTGGGCGCAGCTTGCCGCGCCGATGCTCGCCCCGCAGCGTGTCGCCGCGCTGATGGGTGTCGGTATCGACGGCAGCGACGCGGGCCTGCCGAGCGGGCTGGCGCTTGCGCCCGCAACGCCGAGCCAGCCGATCGAGATGGCGGCCGCTCCCGAAGCCGCGCTGATGGCAGCTGCGGCGCCCGATGTTCAGCCGGTCGCGACGGCGCAGATCGATACGACTCTGCCTTCCATGGTGCAGCCGACGCAGAGCCTTTCCGCCCCCATTCGTGAGGCCGCGGCCTTCCGCGTGTCCGCTCCGGCGCGCATCGCCAAGCGCGAGCCGTTGGTCGATCGCCAGACCTTCGCCGCGCGTCCTTCGCCCATGGCGCGCTTCCAAAAGGCGGCGTTCATCCGTCCGGTGAGCGACGGCGCGAGCAGCTGGGTCGTGCAGTTGGGCGCTTATGACAGCGCGGCGATTGCCGAGGAAAAATGGGCGGCGATGGCGGGGCGCAGCAGCACGCTCGCGGCGTTCCCGGTCCTCACCAGCCAGATCAACGTGGGCGGGCGGAATTTCCATCGCCTCGCCATCAGCGGCTTTACCGATCGCGCTGCGGCGGCTGTCGCTTGCCGCACCATCAAGGCGCGAGGCGGCCAGTGCTTCGTGCGCGAGACGACGCCCAATGCGGTGCCGCTGCGCTGGGCCTTCAATGCCAAAGGCCGTCAATTCGCCGGTCGTTGATCCTTTTCGGTTCCCCCAAGCCTTGAACGGGCGCGCGGTCTTGCGACTGCGCGCCTTTTTCTTTTTGCTCGCAATCTAAACGGTGATGTTCTAGTTTACGTCAACGTAAATCTAGGAGAGAGCTGCGCGCCATGCAGGATTATGCCCCGCCGATCGACGATTATCGCTTTCTGTTGAAGGAGGTGCTGGGCTTTGATGCCGCGATGGCAGAACTCGGGCAGGAGGTGGACGCCAACCTAGCCGTGACGGTGCTGGAGGAAGCAGGCAAGCTCTGTGCGGAACGACTTTACCCGATCAACCGCGAAGGCGACGAGCATGGCAGTCGGCTTGAGGCCGGCGAGGTTTCGACGCCGCCCGGTTTTGCCGACGCCTATCGGGAATTTGTGGCGGCGGGCTGGCCGGGGCTGGCGGGTGATCCGGCCTATGGAGGGCAGGGATTGCCGTTCCTGCTGCAACTATGGCTGGACGAGATGCTGTCCGCCGCGAACCTGTCTTTTGGTTTGTTCCCCGGCCTGACCCGTGGAGCGGCGGAGGCGATTGCAGCGCATGGCGACGATGCGCTGAAGTCCGCCTATTTGCCCAAGCTGGTGAGCGGGGAATGGACCGGCGCGATGGCGCTGACGGAAAGTGGGGCGGGGACCGATCTGGCGCTGCTCAAGACGCGCGCGCACCCGGATGGCGAGGGGCGCTATAGCGTTACCGGACAGAAGATATTCATTTCCTCGGGCGATCACGACATGGCGGACAATATCGTCCATCTCGTCCTCGCCCGCTTGCCCGATGCGCCTGCCGGGGTGAAGGGGATCAGCCTGTTCCTCGTTCCCAAATTCCTGCCCGATGGCGCACGCAACGCCATGTCGGTAGGCGCGCTCGAGAAGAAGATGGGCATCCATGCGCAGCCGACCTGCGTCATGAACTATGACGGCGCGACCGGATGGCTGGTCGGCGAACCGCATCGCGGACTGGCGGCAATGTTTACGATGATGAATGCCGAGCGGCTGATGGTCGGTATCCAGGGGCTGGGGATCGCGGGGGCGGCCTATCAGCAGGCGGCGGCCTATGCCAAGGATCGGCTTCAGGGGCGGAGCGCGGATGGTGCGCGCGGGCCGGTCGCCATCATCGAGCATGCCGATGTGCGGCGGATGCTGCTCAACATCCGCACCTTCGTCGAGGCAGGCCGTGCGCTGGCGGGATGGACGGCGCTGCAACTGGACCGCGCACACCGTCATGCGGACTCGGGCGAGCGGGCGAAGGCGGATGCGTTGGTCGCGCTGCTGACGCCGGTGGTGAAAGCGGCCTGCACAGCGCTTTCGAACCCGAAATCAGTGAAGGCCGCTTTCAC
>CAJYHD010000849.1 GCA_913773715.1 uncultured Sphingobium sp. | reverse complement strand
GGAACATATAAAAGGAGCATGACAGCAGCTAGGCGTTCAATTCAAACATTGAACCGGAACAGCATGATGTCGCCATCCTGAGTCACATACTCCTTGCCTTCCGACCGCCACTTGCCCGCTTCCTTGGCTCCGGCCTCGCCGTTGAACTGGACATAATCATCATAGGCCATCGTCTCGGCGCGGATGAAGCCTTTCTCGAAATCGCTGTGGATCGCGCCTGCGGCCTGCGGCGCCTTCGACCCCTTGGCTACGGTCCAGGCGCGCGCTTCCTTCTGCCCGACGGTGAAGAAGGTGATGAGGCCGAGCAGCTCATAGCCCGCCCGGATGATCCGCGCGAGGCCCGCTTCCTCAAGGTCCAAAGCTTCGAGATATTCGGCGCGCTCCTCGACCGGCATGGTGATGAGTTCGGCCTCGATCGCGGCGGACACGATCACCGCCTTCGCGCCCTCCGCCGCTGCTTTTTCGAAAACGCGCGCGGAGTGAGCGTTTCCTGTCGCCGCGCTTTCCTCCTCGACATTGCAGACATAAAGAACTGGCTTGCTGGTCAGCAACTGTGCCTGCGCAAAAACCTTCTCCTCCTCGACATCCTTCGGCTTGGTGAGCCGGGCGGGCTTGCCATCACGCAGCAGGTCAAGCGCTTGCCCCAGGACGGATACCGCGACCTTTGCCTCCTTGTCGCCCTGCGCCGCCTTCTTCGCAAAGGCGGGCACTCGCTTTTCCAGGCTCTCAAGGTCCGCCAGCATCAGTTCGGTTTCGACCGTCTCGGCGTCGGCGATTGGATCGACCTTGCCCTCGACATGAGTGATGTCGCCATCCTCGAAACAGCGCAGCACATGGACGATCGCATCAGTTTCACGAATGTTGGCGAGGAACTGGTTGCCCAGCCCTTCACCCTTGGACGCGCCCCGGACCAGCCCTGCAATGTCGACGAACGCGAGCTGCGTCTCGATGATCTTGGCCGATCCGCCGATTTTGGCGATCGTCTGAAGCCGGTCGTCCGGCACAGCCACGCGCCCCTCATTGGGTTCGATCGTGCAGAAGGGATAGTTAGCCGCCTGCGCCGCCTGCGTCTCCGTCAACGCATTGAACAGGGTGGACTTGCCCACATTGGGGAGGCCGACGATACCGCAACGAAAACCCATGGAACTGCCTTCATCTCTACAATCTCTTGGCCGGGCCGATAGCGCTTCCCGCGCGCGAAGGCCAGACTCGCCTGTCCCGACTGATGCATGTGAGAGGATGGGACAAAAGGCCCAGTTGAATTGCGCCGCTGCGATATGACATCAAACGTTATGGAACAGGACAGCGCTACGCCCCCTATCGCCGAACCTCTCTCCGACGATCAGGTCTGGATCGATGAGAATGGCCGTCGCTGGCCCCGCCGCCCCGCGCATGAGACGGGGCCGCTCGGCCGCTGCCCGCGCTGCGCCACTGGTCACATCTTCACCGGCTTCCTCACCGTGCGCGATCATTGCGAAGTATGTGGTCTCGACTATAGCTTCGCCGATCCCGCCGACGGCCCTGCCGTCTTCGTCCAGCTCTTCGCCTGCATTCCCGGTGTAGTCTTCATCATCATGTTGGAGATCCTCGCGCGCCCGCCGCTCTGGGTGCATATCCTTGTCGGCATCCCCGTCCTCATCCTCACGACCGTGTTGCCGCTCCGCCCGATCAAGGGCTGGCTCGTCGCCGCGCAATTCACGACGAAGGCGCAGGAGGCTGGAACGGCGGCTCTATGGGCGAAGCTGCATGAGGGCGGGAAACGATAACATCTCAAGATGCAGCAACCGCTCTTGGTCTTGAGGATACCGCCAATGTGCCGCCCGCCGATGCGACCATGATGCACAGGATGGCGAGCCACTGCGCCCCTGAAAGTTTTTCGCCGAGGATGAAAAAGCCGGACAACGCACCCACGCCGGGCGCCGCGCTGCTGATCAGGCCGAACAGGGATGCAGGAAGCAACTGCATGGCCGCCATTTCTAATGAATAGGGTATGGCGCTCGACAGGATGGCGACGACAATCACGGTGCCGATGACGCCGGGGATCATCAGGGCCGGTCCCGTTTCGACAAGGCCGGCCGGCAGGAAGATCAGCGTTGCGATCGACAGGCCCCAGGCCACGGCATCGCCGCCCAGCCTGTCAGCCACATGCTTGCCGGTCAGGATATAAAGCGCCCAGCAGAGGCCCGACGCTGCCGCAAAGCCGACACCGGTCCAGTCCAGCCGTTCCGCGCCGGTATGCGGGATCAGCAGCGACAAGCCCGCGACTGCGATGATCAGCCAGAGAAAATCGATTGGCTGTCGCGATCCGAACAAGGCAACGGCGAGCGGTCCCATGACCTCGATCGCGACCGCGATGCCGATCGGGATACGGGAGAAGGCCTGGTAGATGAGCAGATTCATGAGGCCAAGCATCACGCCATAGAGCGCCACCCGCCACCACAGCGCCTTTGGAACGCCGTTGCGCCATGGCCGCCGCATCATCATGACGAGCATGGCGGCAATCGCTATGCGAAGCCCGGCGATGCCTGCCGCACCCGTCAATGGGATGATAGTCTTGGCAAAGGCCGCGCCGATCGCAGTGGACGCAAGCGCCAGGAATGTGCCTGCGGCACCCAGCGATATAGTGCGCCGAACTTGCCCATGATCGATGTTCATTGTTGCATATATAGATCGAGCATATCTTAAATCGAGATATTGTTGATCTATATATACATAAATTTAGCAGTTGGTGCGATGCGTCAGTTTCGAAAAAAGAGCGTGAGGGAGGCGGCATGGTTGACCCGCATGTTGCCCGCCCGCTGATTGATCACCTGATTGAGATAGCCGACCTCGATTGTCGATTTGCCCGGCAATCC
>CAJYHD010000848.1 GCA_913773715.1 uncultured Sphingobium sp. | reverse complement strand
ATGGTCGGCCCCGTCATAGACGGTGATCATGTCGGGCGGCGACTTGCCTGCTTTCTTGAGTGCCACCCGCGTCGCTTCGACATCGCTGACCGGAATGCCCTTGTCGTTCGCGCCATATTGGCCGAGCACCGGGGCCTTCAACTTGCCGACTTCCTCGATCACGCTCAGCGGTTGCAAGGCGGTCTTGTCGCTCACCAGCCGACCATAAAAGGCCACGCCCGCATCCAATTTCTGCGCATGGGTGGCATAAAGCCAGACGACCCGCCCGCCCCAGCAAAAGCCGGTGATGCCCCGCCGCGCGGCATTTCCACCATGTGCGCCCGCAAAGGAATAGGTCGCATCGATGTCGCTCATCACCTGCGCGTCGGGCGTCTTGGACACGATCGTCCCCACCAGTTGCTTGATGTCCGCGATCTTGGTCGCGTTGCCTTCGCGCGCGAACAGGTCCGGCGCGATCGCATAATAGCCCGCGCGTGCCAGGCGACGGCAGACGTCGCGCACCCATTCATGCACGCCGAAAATCTCATGCACCACGACGATGACCGGCGCGGGCTTGCCCTTCGCCGGTCGCGCGACGAAGGCGGGCAAGGCAAAGCCGCCGCTCGCGGGCAGCGTCACACTTTCCTGCACCAGCCCGTCCCCGGACGTCTCCATTGCGCTGCTGGAGATCGGGCGGCAGGCGGCGGCGAATCCGGCGGCAAACGCGCCTCCGGTCAGCACATGGCGGCGCGCGAGGCTGTCCATCGCAATCCAGTTGCGATCTTCGGGCAGGCGCTCGACTGGCCCCGTGGCATCTTCGTCGCGATCCATCGTCATCGTTGCTCTCCTCGGCCGCTTGGGATCAGCGGAGTCGCTACAAGACTAGACGCCGGGACCGCGCACGCAAGACAGGAAGTCGCCACCGACGATGACAGGCCGATCAGCGCTCGGCAACGCATAGACATAGGTCCATGCCGCTATGGTTTTGCCCGCCCCATCGACGGACACGAGCTCGCGCCGATATTCGTGCGGGCGGGGACAGTCGTCGCTGCATTCTTCATACGCATCGACCCAGGCGAATGTCGCAGTCGGATCAATCATCTCGACAAGATCGCCCACTGCCCAATCAGGTCCGCCAAGTCTCAGGCCGGGATAGTCAGCGATATGGAGCAACTGCCCCTTGATGCGGGCCGGTCCAAGCAGACGTGTTTCTTGGACGAGGCGCATGGCCATTTTGGTGCGAAGGGCAGGTCGCAGCGTCCCGTAGACAAAAAGGATGGATGCCATCTCTCGACTTTAAGCCATATATTAGTGAAAAATTCCAACATTGCTGGACTTTGCGCGCGCTTAACGGGTGATCCGCTTCAGAAAGTGGCGGAAATCCGTGGGAAAATCCATCTGGCACACCCCGTGCAATATCCTTGGCATCAGCCGGATGATCCGGCTTCCACAGCAAAACAGGGAGTTTCCGCCATGTCCATTGCCAAGTTCCAAAACGTCGCCGCCGCCTTCGTGGGCGCACTGTTCGTCGCCAGCCTGTTCATCGGTGCTGCCGTCCCCGTCGCGCCGATCGCCTGATCGACCCCGCTTTTTCAACGCACACTCGGAAAGTCACCGTCATGAACAATAGCTTCGCCCTCGACCGTCGCAATGGCAAGATCATGGGAGTCTGCGCTGGCCTGTCCAACCGCAGCGGCATCGACGTCACGCTGGTCCGCATCGCTGCGGTGCTGCTCACGCTCTGCGCGCTGGGGCCAGTCGGCGTTGTGGCCTATCTGCTTGCTGGCTGGCTGGCCGAAGGTTGATTGACGACACCCCTCACCAAACAGATCATAAATCCTACCTAAAAGTAAAAAGGCCGCTTCGGATCAGAACCGAAGCGGCCTTTTGGCATCCCCGCCAGTTGCGGAGAGTATCGCGACTGTCGCGCGATCAGGCATATAGCACCGAGTAGAAAGTCAGCAGTTGCACGCCAACGGCGACGGCGAGAACCGCACCTTGAAAAGCCTGACGCATGATTTGCTCCAATGATCAGAATCGCACCGAACAACCGATGCAGACGCGCCTATGCGCCCGTCATGTCATTGTAACAATCGCAAAGCGCGGCTTTCCAGTTGCATCAAATGCAACACCGCTGTTACTTCAAAGCCACGATCATCGCCTGAGCCGCTGCCGGGTTGCGCTCTTTTGCCCCGCTGATGAAAAAGCTATAGACATCCCCTTTCTTCGCGTGCTGCTGAGCATCCTCCGTCCAATGCGCAATCCCCTTGGCGTCATAGCCAGTCAGCTCGTTAGCCTGCGCGCGCATCAACCGCCGATAAGCAAAGCCGACATCATGTCCGTGGATGGCGGGATATTCGTCATGATCCGCCAGCGCGATCGCCACGTCCGCGTTTCTCGCCAGATCGAGGAAGACAGGATCGTCAAAGCTATCGTGCCGCACTTCGACCGCATGGCGCAGTGTGACGCCATCGACACTGCCGGGCAGAAGTTTGAGGAACGCTCCGAAATCCTCGGCGTCGAAATGCTTGGTCGCCATGAACTGCCACAGGATCGGGCCGAGCCTGTCGCCCAGTTCGACGATCCCCTGATTGACGAATTTGGAAACAGATTCCCCCGCCTCCGCCAATATCCTGCGATTGGTGCAGTAGCGCGACGCCTTGACCGCAAATTGAAAGCCGTCCGGCACCGCCTTGGCCCAGTTCGCGAAAGTCGCAGGCTTCTGGCTGCTATAATAGGTCGCGTTGATCTCGGTCGCGGTCAGATGCTGCCCGACATAGGCAAGCTCATCCTTCTGCCGCATCCCTTCGGGATAGAAGGTG
>CAJYHD010000847.1 GCA_913773715.1 uncultured Sphingobium sp. | reverse complement strand
CGGTTGCTGAGCCACCAGAAATGGACGACGGCCACCTTCATCGATCGGTCTTCCCCAAGATGACGTCGAGCGTCGCGTCCGTACACCGCGCCCAGCTGTAGCGTCGCGCGCGCTCGTACCCGGCCGTGCGCAATGCGGCCTGCCGGTCGGGATCGTCGAGCAGGCCGCCGACCGTCGCAACGATCGCATCGACGTCGCCCGGATCGCAATAGACCGCCGCGTCACCGCAGCGTTCGCGCAGCGACGGAATGTCGCCGGCGACCACCGGGCAGCCGCAGCCCATCGCCTCGATCGGGGGCAGCGGCGAGGCTTCGTAGAAGGATGGGAACAGGAAACAGTCGGCTGCGCGATAGGCGGCGAGCAGCCGGTCCCAGTCGTTCACCTGACCGAGAAAGCGGATGTGATCGCGCACATCGGCGGGAATGTCGGCGAGCGTGGCGTTCAACCCGGCGGGAACGCCGCCGATAAAGGTCATGCGGGCGCCGCGCGTGCGCGCCAGACGGATCGCGGCGTCAAGCATGCCGGGGAAGTTCTTCCGCCTGCTGAGCGATCCGACATAGAGGATTTCGCCCGTGCCCTCGGCCAGCGATGTCTGTTCGACGATCCCCGTCGGCAGCCCGCCGTTCTGGATCGCGACCAGGCGGTCGTCCGCAAAGGGATAATGGCGCAGGATCGCATCGCGTTCGGACTGCGACACGGTCACCACCGCGTCGGCGCGACGCAGGATCAGCGGGATCAGCCGGTTGTAGAGCAGCTTGAAGGCGCGGCTGTAGGCGTCGGGAAAATAGAGGTACGACAGGTCGTGGACGGTGACGACCACCCGCCCGCGCCCCAGCAGCGACGCGACGGGCACGGTATTCCCCGGACAGAACAGGATCGCGTCGCCGATATGGCGGGGCAGATCGATCTGCTCCCACATATGCCCCTGCCGCCGACCGACCGCGACATGGCGGATGTTGCGTAAAGCAGGCGCGTCGGCCGCCGGCATCGGTGGCGTCAGTAGCCGGACACGCACGTCCGGGCGATGGTCGAGCAGCGCGTCGAGCGCCGCGAGAAGCTCCCGCGCATAGCGCTGCACCCCCGTCACCCCTTGCGTCAGGAAGCGGCCGTTGATGGCGATGGTGGTCGGCATCATTCGGGTTTCATACGCGCGTCTACGCGGGTCGTGTTCATCGCAAATGAAGAGGGGTTAGCGCTTCGTCGCCATGACGTAGAGCGACGTCGGGGCCAGTTTCTGGGCGACGTTCCTGCGGTGATACCGCATGTTCCACCGTGTCATGAGCGACATCAGGCGATCGACGACCACCATCGCACGGGAATTATAGGAAAATTCGATTCCCAGAACCTTGCCGAGCTTGGGCGTGACCGGAACCATGCAGGGCTCTTTCATCGTCACGTCGAAGCCCGCCTTGTCCAGCATGTCGAGCAGGATCTGGGGGGGGATACCCCGTTCCCGACGGGTCAATCCCGGCCGGGGCTTGCTCCAGTCGCCCATGGAAAAGATCGGTTCGCGCAGCACCAAAATCCCCCCTTTGGCCAGGACGCGGTGCATTTCTGAGATGACGAAGCTCACGTTCGGGATGTGATGGACGACGCCCAGGCAGACGGCGATATCGACCGATCCTTCCGGCAGGGGAATGGCGCCGTCGATGGACGGCTTGATGTAGTTGGCAGGCTTGCCGCCGATCGCGCTTTTCCACCACTTTTCTGCCGGTTCCAGCGCGATGAATTTGTCGACATTGTCCGCCAGCGGCACAACGTCTTCGCCATCCGCGCATCCGAAGGCAAGGCATGTCGCGAAGTGCTTACCCTTCAGCTTGTCGAAGGCGTAATATCTGTTGAAGGCGTGATATTCATACTCCGGAATATCATGCGCGAGATCGTAATAGGCCTCTTCCTCATCGCGATACCATTGTTCGATCGCCTTCCGATCGAAGTCGTCGCCGTAGAGCCTGTTTCCGGAAAAATAGGGTGCCAGATCCATATCAGGATGCCTTTTCCGATGAGGGGCAGGATGCCGAAGTCGTCCCAAAAACCGAGGCAACGATCTTGCCGAGCTCGACGGCCGACCGTGCCGAATTCCACTGTTCGATCATCGATTTAGAGCATTGGCCCATCGCCGTCATGTCCGAATGGACGAGGTTTTCGAGTGCGATGCGCAGCGCGTCGGTGTCCTCGGAACGGAACACGAAACCGTTGTCCCCCGCCCGGATCAGATCGAGCACCGCTCCGCAGGCGTCACTGGCAAGCACCGGCAGGCCGGCCGACATCGCCTCGTTGAGGACGAGGCCCCAAGGATCGTCGTCGGATGCCAGTATGAAAGCATCGGCCGCCAGATAGTAGGCGGCGAGGTCCGCCCCCAGCTTGAAGCCCGTAAAGTGCGCGGGGACGTCTGCCTGCACGGCTTGGTCCATCAAGGCGGTGCGTAATTCGCCATCGCCGACCACCAATAGCCGCGGCCGCTTTGCCGGCGGCATCTGGGCGATGGCGTCGATGATCAGGTCGACGCGCTTGCGCGGGATCAGATAGCCGCAGGTCATCAGGATCGGGCGCCCGTCGTCGGGAATGCCGAGGGCTTGGCGGATCTGCGCCTTGTCCATCTCTGCGAAGCGCTCGCGCGCCGTTGCGATCGGGGCCTCGCGGTGGCTGAGGAACTGGTTGCGGATGGGAACCCCGGCCGGCACGCCGATCTGTTCGCGAAGATAGCGGGCGCCGACCATCCCGTTGGCGAAGAACCCGTGTGCGAGCCGCGCGGTGAAGCGCTTGAGCGCTAGGATCGGTGCGGGCTCCCTGCCGAAGCGGGCTGGGCTGAAGCCGTCGAACAGCAGCACGACGGGCTTGCGATACAGCCGTGCGAAGAGCGCCGCCGCCAGATAGCTCGCCTGTTCGAATCCGCCGATC
>CAJYHD010000846.1 GCA_913773715.1 uncultured Sphingobium sp. | reverse complement strand
GCATGGCTACGCCCAGCAGGAAGCCGCCAAACACCGAATGGATGCCTGCCGCGTCCATCGCCCAGGCGCTCAAGGCGAACAGCATGATGACGACGGACAGCAGAGCCGGTGTGACGCGTCCGTCCCGTTCCGCCCATCGCGCGAGCGGCGCGAAGACCCTTGGACCAAGGAAGATCATAAACGCCGCAAACAGGCCGCCGCCGACGATCGCCTTGACAGCGACGGCGGCGCCTCCGCCAAAGCTCGCGAGGACGACTGCGAGGCCGACCCAGGCTGCCGCATCGTCGATCGCGCCCGAAGACAATGCGAGCGAGGCGAGCGATGTGCGCGACAAGCCCCGTTCCTGAATGATCCGTGCCAGCATCGGGAAGGCCGTGATCGAAATGGCCGCGCCCATGAACAAGGTCGCCTGAAACGGCGTGACGGACGCACCGAAGAAGCCGAGGGAAATCAGCCAAGGCGTCAATGCTATGGCGATCAAGAACGGCGCGCTGATCCCCGACAGCGACACGGCGAAAGCGCTTTTCGCGTTATGGCGGAAATGGTCCGTCTCGAACCGCAGGCCGACCGTGAACATGTAAAGGCCGATACCGAGCTGCGCTGCGGCAAAGAGCATGGGCCGTGCATCCATCGGAAAAATCGCGGCCTGAAACTGCGGCGCCAGCAGCCCAAGCAGCGACGGTCCGAGCATGACGCCCGCAATCATTTCGCCCATGACCTGCGGTTGCCCGAAATAGCGTTTCAGCAACCATCCCATCCCGCGACAAACGGCCAGGATGAAGAATATTTGCAGAAAAAACGCCACGCTGATGTCGGCGAGCTTCATGTCCCCTCCTCGCGATCGTTTCGGTCGCTACCGTCGCCCACTACCGATCGGCTTTCCGCCGCGCGAGAAGCATGGCATTTTTATAAGGCAGAACAAGTGCTATTTTGTATGAGAATTACGTTGTCATGAGGTGTGGCAACGACGCATCAGGCCCTTGCGCTTCTTACGTCCGATCAATCGGGCCGAACGCGCTCTTCAATTCGTCGAGCCATACGCTTGCTGTACCGTCAGAGGGCCCGCGCCAGTCGCCACGGGGCGACAACGATCCTGCGGACGATATTTTGGGACCGTTGGGGATAGCGGATCGCTTAAATTGACTGATTGTGAAAAAACGAAACAGGAAGTTTTCTAGCCAGCGGCAGATCGTCGGCAGATCGTAAGCCACTTTCGCGGCGTCGGGGTAACCGGAAGGCCATTCTCCAACCGTAGCATTGCGCCAGGCGTGCCAGGCGAGAAACGCGACTTTGGACGGAGGCAATCCCTGGCGCGCGATATGGTGCAGGAAGAAGTCGTTGAGGGCGTAGGGACCGACCTTCTCCTCCGTACTTTGCAAAACGCCATCCGCCCCCGCCGGAACCAGTTCAGGCGAAATTTCGGTGTCCAGAATCGCTCGCAAGATGCTGTCTGTTTCGCCGTCGAACTGATCCGTCGCGATGCACCAGCGAATGAGAAACTGGATCAGCGTCTTGGGCACACCGGCATTGACGGCATAATGACTCATCTGGTCGCCGACGCCGTAGGTACACCACCCCAAAGCCAGTTCGCTGAGGTCGCCAGTGCCGACGACGAAGCCGCCATGCCGGTTCGCAAGGCGGAACAGATAGTCGGTGCGCAGCCCTGCCTGTACATTCTCGAACGTCACGTCATAAACCGGTTCGCCCTTGGCAAAGGGATGATCCATGTCTGCGAGCATCTGGCGTGCGGCGGGGCGGATGTCGATCTCCTCGCCCGCCACGCCGAGCGCGTTCATGAGTTTCCAGGCATTGCCCTTGGTGGTCTCGCCGGTCGCGAAGCCCGGCATCGTGTAGCCAAGGATGGTCGAGCGTTGCAGCCCGAGCCGGTCGCAGGCTTTGGCGGCGACGATCAGTGCGTGGGTCGAATCCAGCCCACCCGACACCCCGATGACCAAATGCTTGCCGGACGTGGCGCGGAAGCGGGTAACCAGAGCTTCGACCTGAATGTTGAAAGCTTCATAGCAATCCGCATCGAGTTGCAGAGAGTCGGCCGGCACGAAGGGGAATCGACGGACGGGACGGTGCAGGCCAGTGTCCGCTGCCTTTTTCCCGAACGGAAAGCGGATCTTTCGAAAGCGGGTTTCCGGGTGTCCGGCCGCCACGGCGCTGTCGTTGAAGGTGCCGTTACGCATCCGCTCAAGCCGCAGACGTTGCACATCGACATCGGCGTAGAGCAGGCCACCCTCGCGACTGAAACGCGGCGACTGGACGAGGAGGTCGCCCATCTCATGCACCATCGCCTGCCCGTCCCAGGCGAGGTCGGTCGTGCTTTCCCCCGGCCCCGCCGCCGAATAGGCATAGGCGGCGATGCACCGTGCCGATTGCGAGGCGGAGAGGAGATGCCGGTCACGCGACTTGCCGATTGTGATGTTAGACGCCGACAAGTTGCAAAGGATCAGCGCGCCCGCCATCGCGCCCATCGTCGAAGGGGGCAGCGGCGCCCAATAATCCTCGCAGATTTCGACATGAAAGCAGAAATCCGCCATGCCATCCGCGACGAACAACTGGTCGGGTCCGAACGGCACATGATGACCCGCGACATCTATGTCGAGACCAGAAAGCCCCGCTCCCGGCGCGAACCAGCGCTTCTCATAATATTCGCGATAATTTGGGAGGTAGCTTTTGGGAACGACGCCTAGAAGCTGGCCCTTCGCAATCACCAGCGCGCAATTGTACAGCCGCCCCGCCCTCCGCAATGGCGCGCCGACTAGGAGCACTGGCAGGTCCGCGCTCGCCGCAATCAGTCGGCCGATCTCGTCCTCGACGCGATCCAGCAGCGCATCCTGCAAATGCAGGTCGTCGATCGCATAAGAGGAAAGGCTGAGTTCGGGGAAAAGGATGAGGTCTGCACCTGCATCTGCCCCTTCCTGCGCCAGTGCTAGGATCGCCCGCGCATTCTCTCCGACGTCCGCCACCGTTCCCTGCGGTCGAGCGGTGGCAATCCGCACCAGCCCGTGACTATGGATCGATGCGAACGCGTCACTGCGGGTCAACGGCCTGCCTCATCATCTCGATCGCAACGCGAATGGCTTTCACGCGAACCGGGCCGCGCCCGACGTCGCCGAAATGCGCTTCGCGATGCATGGTCTCACCAGTCTTACGCGCACAGGCGAAATGCACCAGCCCCGGCTCGTCGCCTTCAGGTGCCGATCCTGCGTAACCGGTGATGGCCAGCGCAATATCGGCATGGCTGTGTTCGATCGCTCCCTGTGCCATAGCGATCGCGACATCGCAGCTAACTGCGCCGCAATTATCAATCTGATCGCGGCGAATGCCGAGCAATTCGCACTTTGCGTCTTCGCTGTAGCTTACGATGCCGCGATCAAAGGCATGGCTGGCGCCTTCCACATCGGTCAGGAGTGAGGCGAGCAAACCACCCGTGCAGCTTTCCGCCGTTGCAATTTTCAGGTCAGCATCACAACAGGCCTTGAGCAAATCTTCCGCGGCAACCTCGATATCTTCCGGCAGAATGGGCGACAGGGTCTCCGCGCCGCTGCGGTCGGTCATCAATGCACCAGTCGGTCGAGCGTCGGCACGAGATCGCGCGCCATCGTCGGCTTCTCGATCAACGGCGCTGCGGGATGGTCGCGCAAGGCGGGATGATCGCTGGCGCCAGAGCAGAAGAGATAAGGAATGTCGTAAAGGTCGAGATCATCGGCCAATATGCCGACCTCTCCATCCTTCAGCCGCACGTCGAGCACTGCTCCGGCAGGGAAATGCTGCGCGACAGCGGCGACACCTTCCGCCAGAGTGGCATAGGGACCATCGACCGCATAGTCCGCATCCTCCAGCAACTCAATCATCAAAGCGGCTGTGCGCGGGTCGTCTTCGACCAGCAATATGGTGCGATCCTGCGACATGGCGTCATGCCAACCCGAAGTGCGCGCGGTAGCGATCGAAGCAGCGTTCGCCGCACTTCAACCGTATGAGCGCGCCTTCCGCCATCGCCGTTGCCCGGCGCGGATCTTCCGCGACCAGTGGCCGAATGGCTTCGTCGTTCCAGTCGCGACTATGCTTTATGTCCAGAACGGCATGTAGATCGAAATATCGTCGCTCCGCATTGCTGAGACCGATCCGCTTCAACGCACGCGCCGTATGCGCGGAGCGATCGGGCGCCGTCAGTTCGATAACACCCAGCGCGCCAACGCTGTGCCAAGCATAGCATCGCGAACTCGCCATTGCCGTCATCGCGTTGGCAAGAGCGAGGCTTTCCCAGACGGTATCCTCGATCGCAGTGTCCAGATCGAGGATCGATACGAGCTGGCCCAGCATCGGACCGTGCATACCCTTAATATTGCCGCGCCCCATCTCATCCCAGTAATTACGCGCCAGCTCCATCTTGCCGCGATCCGGAAGCTTGACCTGGGTCATGGCGACGAGATCGTCGAAGCCGGCCTCACCTGCCGCTTCCTGCGACAGAAACCAGCGGATGTCATCGCGCGACGCTTCGTCAGCGAGCCAAGGGAATAGCCGGTCATGCTGGCCCGGCCCGTCCTGCTTTAGCGCCTCGAACCATGCAATGAAGCTGTCCGCATCGGTGGGGGCGCGGGCGGCCTCGGCCCGTACTTCGGCGCGCAGTTCCTCGATGAAGCCATGCTCCAGACGCAGCATCTTCCGGTCGGCGTCGAACCGCTCGGCGGTCAGGTCGTCGGGGAACGCGGGCGCCAGTCGCAGCCTGTTCCATCGGCTCAATTCTTCTTGAAAAGGCTGCTGCAAGAATTGCGAGCCTGTCTCTTTCAATATCGTCGCCACAGGGAAAACCTCTCCAAAACTCTCCCCGGCTCAACCCCTGGCGCAGATACAGCGTTCCGCAAAATCGCACTAACACGGGTTAGTATCTGCCGCCGCCGCTCTCCAGCCAGCCCCTTGCAACATGGCCGCAATTGCCCGAAAAGCCGCCGCAACAGGAGACATGCATGCAGTATCGGACGCTCGGCCGCACGGACATCGAAGTCAGCCTCATCTGCCTTGGCACCATGACGTGGGGGTCGCAGAACAGCGAGGCGGAGGCGCATGAACAGCTTGATTACGCAGTGTCGCAGGGCGTCAATTTCATCGACACGGCGGAGGGCTATCCTGTCACACCGGTCGCCGCGGATACGCAGTTCCTGACCGAAACCTATATCGGCAACTGGATCGCCCGGCGGGGCAAGCGCGACGATCTGATCCTTGCAACCAAGGTTTCCGGTCCGGCGCGCGATCCGATCCGCAAGTTTCGAGGCGGCAACAACCGTCTCGATCGTCGCAACATCGAACTGGCGATCGAGGATAGTCTCAGGCGGCTACAGACCGACCATATCGACCTCTATCAGGTTCATTGGCCCGATCGCCCGGTGCCTTCGTTCGGGCGGCGGGGCATCAGCGGAATCGAGGACGACGCGAACACCGTTCCGATCGAGGAAACGCTGGGCGCTCTAGTCGATCTGGTGAAGGTAGGAAAAATCCGTCAATTCGGCGTGTCCAACGAAACACCTTGGGGCCTGTCGGAATATCTCCGGTTGTCGCGGGACCAGGGTTTGCCGCGCGTCGCGTCGATCCAGAACGCCTATAATCTCCTCAATCGCGTGTTCGAGGGCGGATTGTCCGAATTTGCCCTGCGCGAGCATGTCAGCCTGCTTGCCTATTCGCCCCTTGCGGGCGGTAATCTGACAGGCAAATATCTGGGCGGTGTGACGCCGCCCAATTCGCGCCGCGCCCTTGCCAAGCAATTCGTTCGATATGATCTTCCCGGCCAGCCCGTCGCCAGCGCTCGCTATGTCGGCATCGCTCATGCGTTCGGCCTCGACCCCGCACAAATGGCGCTGGCCTTCGTCAACAGCCGTCCGTTCGTGACATCGAACATCATCGGGGCGACGAGCATGGCGCATCTGCGCACCAATATCGCGAGCGTCGATCTGACGCTCTCCAACGAAGTGATCGCAGCCATCAATCATGTGCATAGCGAAATGCCGGACCCCTGCCCCTGACGAATTGCAACCGTCCGTGCGCGTTTTGCAATGGCGGTTTCACAGGGACTCTCCATATGGACAGCATGGCAACAGTCGCACTTTCCACTTCCCGAAACGTCATTCCCGATCCGGTTCGTGCCGTCATTTTCGACATGGATGGCACGCTGATCGATACGGAGGCTGCACATCTGCGCGCCTTTGCAGAGGCTGGCGAGACGCTCGGCTGGCCGCTGTCGGAGGAATTTCTGCTCTCGCTGGTCGGCATCTATCGCGACCAGAATATGGCGACGTTCCGCGATACTTTCGGTCCCGACTTTCCGCTGGAGCGCTTCTATGCGGAAAGCGATGCGCTGTTTGACGGGGCGATGGAGGTCGCCGTTCCGCTCAAGCCAGGTGCCACGGCTATTCTGGAGCAGCTGTCGGCGGACGGGATCGCTATGGCGATCGCCACATCGACTATGGAGCCCTATGCGCAGCGACGGCTGGAGAGCGCGGGCCTGCTGCATTATTTCCGGACGGTCGTGACGCGGTCGGACGTGGAATTTCCCAAGCCCGATCCGCAACCCTATCTGATGGCGGCGGGGCGGCTGGGTATCGATCCCGCGAATTGCGTCGCGGTCGAGGACAGCTATGCCGGGGTCCGCTCCGCCACGGCCGCCGGGATCACGACGGTGATGATCCCGGACCTGCTTCCGCCGACGGAGCAACTGGCCGAAGTCTGCGCGGCGGTGCTGCCCAGCCTCTCCGATCTGGGCAATCTTCTGGTCACCAACGTCGCATCATGATCCCTGTCATGTTCTGACGTAGCGGCACCCCGGCTCAAGGGCCGGGGTTACCTGTAGTCGATCAGAACGCGACGGTCATCGATGCTGCGATCGTGGTGCCGATCTTGTAGCGGTTGTAGAACACCTTCGTGTCGCCCGCCTGCTGGAACTCCTGGAACTTCCGGCCGGTGATGTTGCGGGCTTCGAACTTGAATTCGCTATTGATCCCGCCGGGCAGCTTCACGCCTTGCCGCGCAACGAAGTCGAGAGTCAGGCCCGGCTTTTCCTTGATGTCGGGTTGCAGATTCGGACCGCGGCTGGTGACGCGGGGGTTTGCGTAGGTCAAAAGCAACGTCTGCTGCGACAGACGATCGGTATCCTCCAGCCCCAGTTGCAGGTTGACGAGGTGATCCGACTGGCCCGTCAGTGGCACGCCATTGAGGAAATAGTCCGATGCGGCGGGAAGATCGCCAGTTGTATAGACATAGGGGATAGTCGTATCGCCTTCCCGCACCTTCAGCTTTGATTGCGTGTAGGTGTAGTTGCCGATGAGCGCGATGCGGCGGCTCTGGAAGAAGGTCGAATTCCACCCGTCGAGCGGCAGATATTTCTGTGCTTCCAGTTCGAAGCCATAGAGCGACGCTTCGGGCGCGTTGGCGAAGCTGGTGGTCACGGCATAGGTGTCCGTGATCGTCGTGTAGGTTTCGATCGGATTGTCGATCTTCTTGTAGAAGGCCGCCGCCGTCAGC
>CAJYHD010000845.1 GCA_913773715.1 uncultured Sphingobium sp. | reverse complement strand
GCCGCGTCAACGTGTCCGATCCCAATGCGCCGATGCTGACCGACTATATCGACCCGAAGAAGGTTACCTACCTGCCCAACACGGCAGGCTGCTTTACCGGCGAGGACGCGATCCGCACGCTGCGTCTAGCGCGTGAGGCGGGTGGCTGGGAATTGGTGAAGTTGGAGGTGCTGGGCGAGGCGCGCACTCTATATCCCGACATGGTCGAAACCCTTCGCGCGACCGAAATTCTTGCCAAAGAAGGGTTCAAGCCGATGGTCTATTGCGTCGACGATCCGATCGCAGCCAAGCGGTTGGAGGATGCGGGTGCGGTGGCGATCATGCCCTTGGGCGCACCGATCGGCTCGGGCCTCGGCATCCAGAACCGCGTGACGATCCGCCTGATCGTCGAAGGCACGAAGCTGCCGGTTCTGGTCGATGCGGGAGTCGGCACCGCGTCCGAAGCGGCGCAAGCCATGGAGCTTGGCTGCACCGGCGTCCTCATGAACACGGCGATCGCCGAAGCCAAGGACCCGATCCTGATGGCCGCCGCGATGAAGGCGGGGGTCGAGGCAGGACGCATGGCCTATCGTGCCGGACGCATGGGCAAGCGCCTATATGCCGACCCTTCCAGCCCGCTCGCCGGTCTAATCTGACAGGCGGTTTTCGCGCGCGCAGCAAATTGACGCGGTCAGAGGCCATGCCTATGGCTTGCGGCAACGATATTCGAGGAGACAGGCCATGGTGAAGAAGCTCTACCCCGATGCCGCAAGCGCGCTCGAAGGCCTGCTTTTCGACGGGATGCAGCTTTGCGCGGGCGGCTTCGGCCTCTGCGGAATCCCTGAGCGCCTGATCGACGCCATCCGCGACTCAGGCGTCAAGGATCTCACCATCGCCTCCAACAATGCTGGGATCGACGGCGAGGGGCTGGGCAAACTGCTGCGCACGCGTCAGGTCAAGAAGATGATCTCCTCCTATGTCGGCGAGAACAAGGAGTTCGAGCGGCAATATCTTGCGGGCGAACTGGAAGTCGAATTCTGCCCGCAGGGAACGCTGGCCGAACGCTGTCGTGCGGGCGGGGCGGGAATCCCCGGCTTCTACACCAGGACCGGGGTCGGCACGAAAGTGGCTGAGGGTAAGGAAGTGAAGAGCTTCGACGGCGAGGATTATATTCTCGAACGCGGCATCTTCGCCGATGTCGCCATCATCAAGGGGTGGAAGGCCGACGAAAGCGGCAACCTCATCTTCCGCAAGACCGCGCGCAACTTCAATGCGCCGATGGCGACCGCAGCGAAAATCTGCGTTGCGGAGGTGGAGGAGGTGGTGCCGGTCGGCAGCCTCGATCCCGATGCGATCCATCTGCCCGGCATCTACGTCAAGCGCATGATCGTCGGCGCGCCGTACGACAAGAAGATCGAATTCAAAACGGTGCGGCAGCGGGAAGCGGCCTGATGCCCGGTGCCGTCCGCATTCTGACGCTGGCGTCGGCGGCGGTTCTCTCGGCCTGCGCGCCGACGACACGGATGGGCCGATCCGCACCTGCTCCCGCCGATCCGCCAGCGGGCATGCAATATCTCTACGGCTCCGGCGAAGCGTCCGCACTCTCAGTTCAGGCCTGGCAGGCGCTGACCGACTTCGTCCGCGCCAAGACGCGGGTGCGCCCGGAAAGTTCGGTCGTGCTGACCGACGGCGCGACTTTGCAAGCGCCGTCCTTCGTCCCCTGCGGCACCAAGCCCTACGCCGCCGTCTTCGATGTCGATGAGACGGTGATGCTCAATCTCGGCTTCGAATATCACGACGCCCGCACCGGCAAGGGCTGGAACGCTGTGGATTGGGACAGGTGGGAGAAAACGGGAGAGGGCGCGGTAGCTGCGGTGCCGGGCGCAGCCGAAGGCGTCGCCGCGCTGCGATCGATGGGCGTCACCGTCATCTTCAACACCAACCGCGCCGCCGCCAATGCCGACGCTACCGCCCGTGCGATCAAGGCGGCGGGCCTTGGCAATGCGGTCCACGGACAAACGCTTTACCTTGCCGGCGACGACGCGATGGGATCGCGCAAGGACGGACGGCGCGCAACCATCGCAGCCAAATATTGCGTCGTGGCGCTCGGCGGCGACCAGCTCGGCGACTTCAGTGACCTGTTCAACGCCGCCGGGCAGAGCGTGACCGCCCGCCGCGCAAGTACCGCCGCGACGCCGGTCTCCGTGATGTGGGGACGCGGCTGGTTCGTACTGCCCAATCCGGTCTACGGCTCCGCTCTCAAGGGCGGCTATGACGATGTGTTTCCAACGAACAAGCGGTGGGAACTGCCCGCCGATGGGGAGAAGTGACGATGGCCTGGACCCGGGACGAAATGGCCGCCCGCGCGGCGAAGGAATTGCAGGACGGCTTCTACGTCAATCTCGGCATCGGCATCCCGACTCTGGTCGCCAATCACATTCCCGCCGGGGTAGAGGTGACGCTTCAGTCCGAAAACGGGATGCTCGGCATCGGCCCCTTCCCCTATGAGGGCGAGGAAGATCCCGACCTTATCAACGCGGGCAAGCAGACGATCAGTGAACTGCCGCAGTCGGCCTATTTCTCCTCGTCGGACAGCTTCGCGATGATCCGCGGCGGGCATATCGACCTCACCGTCCTCGGTGCGATGGAGGTCGCGGAAAATGGTGACATCGCCAACTGGATGATCCCCGGCAAGATGATCAAGGGCATGGGCGGCGCGATGGACCTCGTCGCAGGGGTCAAGAAGATCATCGTCGTGATGGAGCACACGTCCAAGGACGGCAGCCCCAAATTCATCCCCGAATGCACGCTGCCGCTGACGGGCAAGAATGTCGTCGACATGATCGTCACCGACCTCTGCGTTTTCCAGCGGACCGACCATGACAGCCCGTTCAAGCTCGTCGAACTCGCGCCCGGCGTCACGGCCGGGGAAGTCGCCGAAAAGACCAGCGCTCACTATATCGCCTGAAGGACCAAGTCATGAGCCTCGACGGTACCTATGACGACGGCAATGTCTTCGCCCTGATCCTGGCAGGCAAGATCCCCTCGATCAAAATCTACGAGGACGACAAGACCTTCGCTTTCCTCGACATCATGCCCCAGACGCGCGGCCATGCGCTGGTCATTTCCAAATGGTCCAAGGCGCGTAACCTGCTGGAGATCGAGGACGAAGCGCTGGCGCAGGTCATGGCGACGACGAAAAAGGTCGCTACCGCCATCCGCGCGGCGCTCGATCCAGACGGCATCCAGATCGCGCAATTCAACGGCTCGCCTGCCGGGCAGACGATCTTCCACCTCCACGTTCATATCCTGCCGCGCTGGGAAGGCGATCCCAAGGGTTTCGCCGCGCACGGCACGGGCGGGCAGGCCGATCCGACAGCGCTGGAAGCCCTGGCGCAAGAGATACGCGCGCAGCTTTGATGCCTTGCCTTTTCGCCTATGGGGTATAGGAGCCGCCCGCTATGGCTCTGCGTCCCTTCGTTGCTCCCGGCGCCCGGCTGGCCCTGCGCGCCAAGCCCGGTCACGCGCATCGTGACGGCGCGCGCGGAGAGGCGGAGATCGTCCTCGACGTATCGCGGCTCCTCTCGCGCGCTTTCCACCCAGCGCCGACCGGGATCGACCGGGTGGAGTTCGTCTATGCCCGCGAACTGCTGGCGCGCATCCCCGATCGGTTGAGCTTCGCTGCCGTGCATCCCGCAGGCGGCTATTATGGTCGCCTGAGCAGCAGCGCCGTGCGCCAGTTCCTGGCCTTCACCGCATCCAAATGGCGCAACGCGGCGCTCGCCGAAACGGAAGAAAAGGCGGGCAGGGCGGCGATCATCCGCCACATGTTCGCGACCCGCCCGCGCCCGGTGCCGCGCGCCACCCGGCCGCGCATCTATCTCCAGGTTTCGCCCCATCATCTGGACGATGCTGAAAAGGTCGGCGCGATCCTGCGCGCTGAGGGTGCCAAGTTCGTCACGCTGGCGCATGACGTCATCCCGCTCAGCCATCCTGAATATGCGAGGCCCGGCGGCGCGCGCGAGCATCTGAAGCGCGTACGCACGATCGACCGCCACGCCTGCGGCATCATCGGCAACAGCCAGGCGACGCTGGACGCGCTCGCCCCGCATCTGACCGGCGGCTATGAGGGCCGCACGACCACGGTCGCGCATTTCGGGGCGGACGCGCCTGATATCTTCGGTGCGCGGGACGAGGATGTGCCGAAGCGCCCTTACTTCGTCTATATCTCGACCATAGAGCCGCGAAAGAACCACCTGCTGCTGCTCAACGTCTGGCGGCGTCTGGTCGAGGAGCAGGGCGATGCCGCGCCGGTGCTGGTGCTGATCGGGCGGCGCGGCTGGGAAAACGAAAACGTCATCGACATTCTCGAACGCGCCGACATCCTGCGTGATCATGTGATCGAGGCGGGCGAAGTGTCCGACACGCGCATGCAGGCGCTGGTCGCCAATGCCCGCGCGATGGTCATGCCCTCCTTCATCGAAGGCTTCGGCATGCCGGTGGTGGAGGCGCTGGGCGCTGGCGTGCCGGTACTGTGCAGCAACATCAGCGCGCATCGCGAGGTCGGCGGCGACGCGCCCGACTATATCGATCCGCTCGACGGCATCGGCTGGATGCGCGCGATCCGCGCCTATGCCGACCCCCAATCGCCCCAGCGCGCGGCGCAGCTCGAGCGCATATCGACGTGGCGCGCACCGACATGGCCCGCTTATTTCGACAAGGTCATGGACTTGCTGGAGGATGTCACAGTAACGGCTTGGCGGTGATCGCGGCGTCTAAGGGGAAAAGGCCCGTCGATCAAGGGGCCGGACAAGAGCAGGGGCAATGAACGGGGACGCTATTTTCACGCGCGATAATCGCCCGTTCCTGCGCTCGCCGCCCTTTCCGGGCGTGACGGCGGATACTGGCGCGATCAGCGTTGCGGCGGAAGCGGGAACGACGCTCGTCGATGACGACGTGCTGGCCCGGATCGCGCAGGCCCGCGTCGGCGGTGAATATTGGGGCCATCGGCCGCAGGGACTTCTGGTTGTGGTGCGGGAAGGGGTGCCGATCTCCGCCGCCCTGATCGCCGGACTAGATTCTGATCAGATCGGCATCCTGCCGGCCGCGACACCGGTGCCGACGTCTCCGCCGCCGGTCGGCAGGTGGCTGCCCTTGCCCTGCGACCCCTGGGCTATCCTTCCGGGGGTGCGCAGCGTCCATGCCGAAGCCGAGGATGACCTCGCCATAGTCGCCATGCTGCTGGGAATCGATGTGTATGGCTTGGATGGCAAGCCAATAGCGCCAGACCAACTCAAGGAAGCTGCCCGTAAGCGC
>CAJYHD010000844.1 GCA_913773715.1 uncultured Sphingobium sp. | reverse complement strand
CAGATGGATGTGGGGATTGTTCATCGCTGCCCGCTGCACCCGCGCCCGGTCCCGGCCATCGCCGACAAGGACGAGGCCGACCGGTTGGCGGAAGCCCGCCGACGTCACTGCCTCGATCACCTGCGGCCAGCGCTTTTCTGGCGCGTGGCGACCTACACCAAGCAACAGGGTCGCGTCCTCCGGCAATCCGCAGCGTTCCAGCAGCCGCGCACGCAACGTCGGGTTGCGCCGGGCGGGTGTGAAGATGCCCGGTTCCACCCCCATCGGCATGGTCTCGATCCGGGTGAGGCCACCTGCGCGCATGCGTCCGGTGAGGCTGTCGCTGGCGCTGACGATCAGGTCGAACCCCTGATCCAGTCGCCGCAGATGCCGCCAATACCAGTCGAAGCCGCGATCGATCATCTGGCGCGGCGCGACCGATCCGAACCAGCGATAGGCATAGGCCGACAGCGGATCGGCGTGCATGACGAGCGCACGCGGCGCGGCACCCGGCCAGCGCGCGACCATCGCCGCACTGCTCCACGGTGACGATGCCTCCACCAGATCGGGCTGAAGCTGGTCGAGCATCGCGTGTAGCGACGCTTCGTCGTTGAAATAATGATAGCGCCGATCGAGCGGGAAGCGGCGCGCGGGCAGGTTGACGATGCGCCCGCCGCCCTGCTCCACCACGGCCTCGTCGCTGGCGGGCGCGAGGATGATGACCTCATGCCCCGCCGCCGCGCCCGCGCGCAGCTTGCGTTCGACATAGGTCTTCACCCCGCCGCCCTGCGGTGCGTAGAAGGCGCAGACATCGACGATCCGCATGTGTCAGCGCTCCAGCGGGCCGAAGGAGAACAGCCCCCGGCGATAATTCATGACGATGCTGATATGCGCGGGGCCGCTGCCGACCTGCGCGCTGGCTGCCGCCGCCTTCGGCTTGCTCATTCCGAGCTTGGGGTTGCCCGCAAAGCCGATGCCGTCGATCGACAGCGAGAATTTGCGGTCGCTGTTGCGGTCGTGCAGCAGGCTGAGCGAATATGTGCCCGGCCCAGGCGCGCGGATGCAGAGCGTGACCGGACCAGAGGCGGGGACCGCTTCCTCGACCCGACGAAACGCCTTGCCCGCACCCACCAGCACATTGTCGTCCGCCAGGAAATCGGTGTCGTTGGACGGGTAAAGTTCAAGCTTTAGCCGACCATCGCGATCCTTAAGACCCTTCACCTCGACCAGAAATTCCGATCCCTTCTCGCCAGGGCGACATTGGCCTTCGGCCTTGCCAAGATCGGGGGAGGAGGCGATCGCGGCGGCGACCAGCAGCACCGGGATCATTTGCTGCGTCCTTCCTTCAGCAGCTCGCTTGCGCCCAGCGTCACGCCGACCATCAGATGTGCCGCGAGCAGCAGGCTCGCCATCAGCGCCATGGCCGACGCGATGTCGTTGCCGGGACCGATCAGGAACGCCGTGATCCCGGCGAACACGACATCCTTGTTGGGCAGGAACGGCAGGCGCGACACCAGCTGGCGCAGCGTGCCGAGCAAAAGCCACCAGCTGAGCGCGACCGTCGGCAGGATCATGTGCCACATCAGTGCCGCCAGCAGCGTGGTCGCCAGGATGCGCAGCAAGTGAATGGCCATCACGCGCCGCAGTTCGGGTCGGGGCAGCGTGAAGAGCCGCTTGCCAAAGATCATCGCGGCGAGCGATGTACCCAGCACGAACAGCACCGACGCGATGATGTCCCACCGCCCGGCGACCAGATCGAGTCCGCGGAAGGCCGGAATCGCCAGCGCCACCATCAACAGCGTGACGATGTTCCCGGCCAGTGCCGACAGGATGGTCACGTCCTTCAGCGCACCGAAGGGCGCGGTCGTGATCCGCGCATTGCGGCGCGCCCAGGCGTAGAAATAGACTTCGCCCAGATAGCCGAGCAGGATTTCGTTGCTGACGAGCTTGCGCAGCAGTGCGCCGAACCCTTCCACCGGGATGTTCCAGAGGCGGCGAAATATCACCCATTCGGAAATCGGCGCGGCGGTATAATAAAGCAGAAACGCCAGCCAGAAGACGATGCCGGTCGGCACCAGCGTTTGCAGACGGGCGAAATCGAGACCGCGAAACTGGTCGAGCGATACGACAAGAATCAGCAGCGAAACCAGAGGGCCAGCCCAGCGCGTCCAGTTACGACCCGAGCGGATCAGCGGTTCGGGATCGATGACCGGGCCGGTATCTAGGCCATGTGTGCGGCTGGAAATCACGGCAGTTGAAGAAGTTGCGCCAGACATGGTTGGCCCTATGTTGTTGGCTTGGCGGAAAGACGGCACGCGTCGAGGTCCGCCTCAGTCGAAGGGTTAATTTTTTTAGCAGCCGTTGGAGCCAAAGCGCGCGCGAACACATCGCGATAGGCGAGCGCGGCTTCCTCCACGGTGAATTGCCGCGCCTGTGCTTGGGCGGCATCGCGATCCTGCCGCAGCGCGGGTGCATCAGCGATCGCAGCGGCGAAGGCGGCTTCGTCACCGGCAGGCACGATATGGGCAAGCCGACCGTCGGCCATCATCGAGCCGATGCTACGGCTCGACCGCGTCGTGATGATCGGCAGCCCGGCGGCAAGCGCCTCCAGCAGCACGGCGGGCACCCCCTCATAATCCGATGACAGCAGGAACAGATCGAACGATCCGAGCCGCGCTGCCGGATCGGGGACATGGCCCGCCAATGTGACGCGGTCTTCAAGGCCAAGCTTCGCGATCAGGCGCGTCAGTGCAGCTCGTTCCAGGCCTTCACCGAAGATGGTGAGGCGATCGCCAGGCTTCGCGCCTGACGCGAAAGCGCGGATCATCAGTGCATAATTCTTCTGAGCGGCGAGACGACCGACGCTGACGAACCGGAGACCGCGCTGCCGATTGCCCTCAGCCCTGGGGAAACTTTGGAGATGATTGATCTGCGCCTGCGACAAGGCGGGGTCGGCGATGATCGCGATGCTGCCGCGAGGGCGGATCGCGGTGCGAATTTCCTCCTCCATCGGATCGGCCATGCCGACGAAGCCGTCGATAAAACGCCCTTGCACCCGCAGCCACAGCCGGTAGCAGAGGCGCGCAGGCCAGATCATGTCTTGCCGGTCGAGATCATTGCTGATCTTTGCGACAATCGGCGGGCAGCGTCGCCCCAGCAGCAGCTTCATCGCCACCGCCACCACGGCATAGCTGTTGCCCGCGCAGAAAAGCACGTCCGGGCGCAGACGGCGGATGAAGCCCGGCAAGGTCAGGATCATCCACAGCGTTTCAATGACGCCAATCCCGGTCGGCGCGCTCGGTCCGACGAACGTCAAATCATGCGCAAGCTCATCACGCATCGCCCCGTCAGTCCGACCCATGTAGAGCGGCGCATCCATGCCCCGCGCCCGCCATTCACGCACCAGCCGCAGCGCCACGCGCTCGACCCCACCCGGCTCGAAACTGTGCAGAAAGGTGAGAACCCGCATCTCAGCCTTACCCCGGCAAGAGCGCGTCATAGCGCGCGGGAACATGCGAGCGGCACAGGCGGCGCAGCGTATCGTCGATGCTGACGAGCAGGCTCGGCACGCCCGCGTCGCCGGGATGCACCGCCATACGCACCACCGGGGCGAAGCGCAGCAACGGCGGCAGGACGTTCGCCGCCAGCAGAGACGACGCAATGCGCGCCCGGCTGCGGCTCGCCCAGGTGATGACCGGGCCGCGCGCCAGCACCCGGCCGCTCGCCGGTTGCCACACCTTTATATGATCCTCAGTGAGCGCAAAGTCCGATCGCGCCAGCGCCGCCTTCGCGCCCGGTCCATACAGCCAGGCCGGCGCGATGAAGCCCATCACGGCCCGCCCCGTCAACTGTTCGACCAGATCACGCGCCGCGCTCATCCGCTCCGACGCCGTAGCTTCGTCCAGCCCCAGAAACTCGCCTTCGCCAGCCGTCATGTGCCGCGCCTTGAAACGAGCAAAACCAGCGGCGTGATCGGCCATATCCTTGTGAAACCAGCCATGGGCGAACATGCCGATGCCCATGTCGGACCATTGCCGCAGCCGCGCGGCGAAGGGGGACCCCGGGCGGATCGGGCTTTCACCCCAATGATCGGGCACCACCAGCATCGTCAGCCGATCGACCGGCACGTGTCGCGTCAGCTTGTCGAGCAGCAGATCGACCTGACGCTCGAACCGGGGACCAACATCATGGATGGACGTGAGCAACTGGTGCGTCACGCCGCCCATCCCGACACCATATTACCCTGTTCGCACATGGCAGGAAGACGGCACTCCTGAAACGAACCTCAGTTCCCTCATGTAAAAAATTTTTCTTGTCCTGATCGGAAGGCGCGACTGCGGTGCGCTATTTGCTCTGCCGTCTTCGCCACATCGCAGGAGACGAGACATGAAGTTCACACGGGCGGCGCTGCTGTTGACGATCGTCGGCCTATCGATGGGCGCGACGCTGCCCACCACGCTTCCGGCGTCGCCATTACCCGCGACCCCGCCCCCGTTCGATGGCACGCTGTCGGTCCTCACATACAACATCCACGGCCTGCCTTGGCCATTCGCGCGTGATCGAAATGCTCAGTTTCGGCAGATCGCGTCGGAACTTCGCACCATGCGTGCCGAGGGTAGGAACCCGCACGTCATTGTCCTACAGGAAGCATTCACCAGCGACGCGCAGAGCATCGGTCGGGCGGCGGGATATCGCTATGTCGCCGACGGTCCGGGCGCGGGTATGGAAGACACCCCGACCGTCTCTGCCGCAGACACCGCCTTTGCCGCGAAGGCGCACTGGTGGAAGGGCGAGGGCATCGGCAAATATGAGGGATCGGGGCTTCAGATTCTGTCCGATTACCCGATCGTCGCGGTCCGCCGCATCGCCTATCCGTCCTTCGCCTGCGCGGGCTACGACTGCCTCGCCAACAAGGGCGCGATGATGGTCAGCATCGCCCTGCCCGGACGAGCCGATCCGATAGACATCGTGGACACACACATGAACAGCCGAGGGGCGTCCGGTATGCCGGAAGCGCGCTCGCTTCCTGCCTACCGCTTTCAGGCCGCAAGCCTCACCGATTTCATCCGCAAGGCGCATGATCCCGCGCACGCGCTTATCGTCGCGGGCGACTTCAACATCGGTCCCGACGCGGTCCGCCGAGCCAGCATCGTCGATGATTCGCGATCCACATGGGCAAAGCCCGGCGACGTCATGACCGACGCCTATGGCACAGCCGCGAGCCAGGGACTGCCATTGTCCCCCGACGCGCTCTTTTCATGGCATCGCGCGCGCGACTGGCAGTTCTTCGCGTCGGGCGCAGCGACCCACGTCAGCCTGACCGGCATCGACACGCCCTTCGGCCATAGGGCAGACGGCACGATGCTGTCCGACCATGTCGGCTATACCGCCTCCTATCGCCTGACCACTCCGCTCCTCGCTACCAGTCGCGCGCGATCGAAAGCGTCACTGTCCGGGGTCGAACCGGCGTGAACTGACGGCCGTTCATGATCGAAAAGGGGTTGCCGAATGCGAAGCTGTCACCCTTCACGTCCAGCAGATTGTCGATCCGCGCGCCCAGCGTCCAGCGATCACGCGACATCTGGCCATGCGCGGTCATCACCGTATATTTACCCATCCGGCGATCAAGGTCGCTGTCGAGGCTGAGGCGCGCGCTGCCGATATAATTGCCCTGCACCGTCATTTCCCCGCTCCAGCGCCCTATCGTCAGATACTTCGACAGCGCGATCCGACCGGCAAGGCGCGGCGCAACCGGAAGGCGTACGTCGCGCAGGACGATCCCTTCTTCGGTGCTGATGAGCCGCGCGTCATGAGCGGCAACACCGCCGGTCGTGCGCCATCCGGATCCCATGTCCCAATCAATTGCTGCCTCCGCCCCCAAGATGCGTGCATTGCCTGCGTTGCGTGTGGAAATGAGGCCGTTGGCAAGCAGATAGTCCGACTGGATCGCGGTCCAGCGCATGGCGAACAGGCTGGCAGAGGTCGTCAGCCGATCATTGGAGGATGTCCGCCGAAAACCGAGATCGATCGAATCGATGCCGTCCGCGTCGAAGCGCCCCGTCGCCGTTTCGCCGCTGGTGGCGAGGCGTCCAGGCCGCATGGCATGCGCGTACCGCAGATAGAC
>CAJYHD010000843.1 GCA_913773715.1 uncultured Sphingobium sp. | reverse complement strand
CAAGATCGTAGATGCGCCCGACGGCGGAGCCCTTGTCGACGACGACTCGGATCGGTCCGAGCGCGCTTGGCACCAGCTTGCTCACGGTGCTGTCGGCGTGCAGCGTCAGCACCGAATTATGACGCGCCGCCTCGAACTCGGCGCGCAGGGTCGCGGCGACGTCGCCTGCCGGTCCTGCCGTCCAGTTCATAATCGGAAGGCCGGCATTGTCGGCTTCCGAGCCAGCCGCAGGCCAGTCATAGAAATGCGGATGCAGAAACCGTCTGCTCCCATGCTGCAGGGCAAGCACGGCTGGGCTCCGCTCGAAGAGATCCAGCCTGTCGAGGCGGGGCGTCGCTCGAGCCAGCGCCACCGCAGCGGTGATGCCTGCGGCCCCTCCGCCGATGATCGCGACCTTACCGCCTTCGGGGCGAATGAGGTTTTCGGAAAGCAAAGCGTCTACGAGGTTCAGAGCGCGCACCTGCTGCGCGTAGACCGTGACGCGCTTCTCGAAGCTGCCCAGCACAAGGATGCTTCGCGTGCCCGGTATCGTCGCGTTCTCTATGATCTGCTGCGGCGTCACCCGAAGCGATCCCGCATGAGAAGGCGCTCGCCGCTTGAAGCGAGCGCTGGCGATCCGGTCGTGATCGTGGCTTCTCCTTCCATGGTCGCTTAATAAGCCAATGGGCGCGGTCAGTCGAAGCTAAACATTGGTAGATGTGGTCCTGCAATGGCCATGCTTGGGCGGCGGACGACAAGGAGAGCCTGTTCCGGATCGCCTCACGCCCGAGGAGCGCAGCGCTCGGTACTGTCGAACAAACCAGAATCTGGTTAGTTGGCCTGATTGTGCGCACGGTGATAAATCGCTGGGCTGCGAACAAACAGACACTCAATGGCCACATCTGCGCACCCGGCATGCCTGCCGCCCCTTTGATCGTCGTCCGGCGTGATTGGGCTTCCATGCTTGGGCACCCCAGGTAGTTTGCTCTCTCGGCTCAGAAGCCGATCGCATCTGCACAGCATCCCGAGGTTCGTCCTCAAAAGATTAGGTGCTGATGAACGAATGTTCAAAGGCGAGAAGCGGAACTCGGTCACTAAACGACCGAATGTGGGTCGTCCCGCTCGCGGCAGCTGTCGACCAATGGCAGCCGTTCTAACTCAATCCCGTGAACGTCCGATCCCGCCGATAGCCGCCAATCGCGCTCTTCAACGCCGCCGACCGGTGGCACTCTGAATTGTCGACCGTCTGCGCTGCCCCGGCCAGGAGGCCGGGAAATGCTACGTCTGAACTGGGGGAGAACGGACTGGCTTGTAGTGCGGAATAGCCGATCCCGGCAGTTCGTTCATCCAATCATCTGCGACGGCCAATCTGGTCGTTGCCGCCGGCCGGCGTCCGAAGGAGCTGAAGCGGAGCCACTCAGAGGGCAATGGCGGCCCCACTTCGGAGCTGTTAACGGCCGTGCCAACTGCAATTATGGGCCAGCTCAGCAACCGCTATGCTAGCCTAATCCCGCCGCTGATCAGCTGAGGCCGACCTTCGCCTTGCGTAGCGCGTGTCGTGCAAGGGTGAACGCAACCGAGAGCCACTGTTATGCTTCCGATTTGTTGGCTGGCCCCTCAGCCGAGCGCCTCTCCTCCACCCGCAATGCGAGCCTTCAATTTCCAATTGTCTGCCCGCAAACTTCCAAATATCATGCCATCAAATTCCAATCGTCCAAGCACTGGATTCGCATGTACGAACGGCTCGTCGAGCGCCGGGCAGAAGAGGCCCTTTCGGACAGCCCGGTAGTCCTTATCGTAGGGCCACGTCGGGCGGGTAAGACCACTCTCGTACGCAAGATGGGGGAAGCCGACCGGACCTATATCACGCTCGACGATCAGACGGTTCTCGCTGCCGCCCAGTCCGATCCCGTAGGCTTCATACGCGGTCTTGACCAAGCTGTCATCGACGAGATTCAACGCGTACCCGACCTGCTGCTGGCCATCAAGAAGACAGTGGACGAGGATTATCGTCCCGGACGCTTCCTCCTCACCGGCTCCGCCAATGTGCTCACATTGCCGCGCGTCGCCGACAGCCTGGCTGGCCGGATGGAAACGATCCACATGTTGCCACTGGCACAGGCTGAGATCACCGGTCGGACGCCAACCTTCCTGGACCGCCTTTTCGATGGGAAGCTTAAAGCCGACAAGCAGGCGATCCTCGGTGACGACCTCGTCGAACTGGTGCTGAGAGGCGGCTTCCCTGAGGCGATCAGCCGTGAAGCCGAGCGACGGCGGCAGGATTGGGCACGGTCCTATCTGACCTCTGTGCTGACCCGCGACCTCAGGGATATCGCCGACATCGAGAAGCTGGCCGAGTTGCCGAAATTCGTGCGGCTCGTGGCGGAGCACTCGGGCCAACTGGTCAACTACTCGCAATTTGGTGCGAGCATCGATGTCAGCCATAAGACCGCACAACGCTATATCGCGCTGCTTGAACAGGTATTCCTTGTCGCGACCCTGCAGTCCTGGTTCACCAATGCACTGAAGCGGATCGCCAAGACGCCGAAGCTCCACTTCCTAGACTCTGGGCTGCTCGCTACGACACGTGGTCTGAGCTTCGAGCGGGTGAAGGCGGATCGGGGCGTCTTTGGCGCGCTGCTGGAAAGCTTCGTCTTTTCCGAAGTTCTGAAGCTGACGGCAGCATCTGACCTGCGGGTTACCCCTTATCACTTCCGCGACCAGCAGATGCACGAGGTCGACATCGTATTGGAACGCGATGACGGTATGATCGTGGGCATCGAGGTGAAGGCGTCAGCCACGGTAAAGTCCAGCGACTTCGCCGGACTACGCACCCTTGCCGAAGCCTGCAAGGAACGGTTCGCCTATGGCGTGGTGCTGTATGACAGCACCGATTTCGTGCCGTTCGGCGACAGGCTGGCAGCGGCGCCCCTCTCATCTCTGTGGGGCACCGCCTAATGATTCAGAATAGAACTTTGCGTATAGAAAAAGTATCCGGGGGGATCTTCTGACAATGAAGGCGTTCGAATTCGACCATCGACTTATTGAGTCCTACGCCCGTTTCTCGCGGTCTTTTAGTGTCGTTCGATCAGATGATCTGAGGTCCGAGATTGATCGGCAATATGACGAAGGTCGCTTTTGGCCGGATGCCTTGCTGTCCATCAACCCGCGCTTCCTGCAGGGGCCAACAGCAGATGAGCTTGTCACCTCAGGCGATCTCGATGAAGCAACCGGCAGGGTATTCCGGTTTGGGCCAACGCCGCTGCGCTTTCACCGCCACCAGGCCCAAGCAATCGCCAAAGCTCGGGCGGGTCAAAGCTATGTAGTCACCACCGGAACGGGGTCGGGAAAGTCGCTCTGCTTTTTCGTGCCGGTGGTCGACGCGATTATTCGCGCCAGGAAAGCAGGAAAATCACGCAAAACCAGTGCGATCATCGTTTATCCGATGAACGCGCTGGCCAACAGCCAGATGAATGAGATTGAGAAGTTCATCTCCCAATCCGGGCTACCCGCTGAACTAAGGCCGGCGGTGCGACGCTACACCGGACAAGAAAGCCCGGAAGAACGGCAGCGGATCGCCGACAATCCGCCGGACATTCTGCTCACCAACTTCATGATGGCCGAATTGCTTCTGACGCGGCAAGACACCCTCGACACCAAGGTCATAGAGAACGCAAGCGGTCTGGAGTTCATCGTCCTCGATGAGCTGCATACCTATCGCGGCCGCCAAGGCGCCGACGTGGCTATTCTCGTCCGTCGGCTGCGCAATCGCTGCACGCCAGACAAAGCACCGATCTGCATCGGCACCTCGGCCACCATGGCAAGCGAAGGGTCCGACACCAATCGTGCGCAAGCCGTAGCAGATGTTGCATCCCGTCTTTTCGGGACGGCCATCGGACCGGAGTCGGTCATCGACGAGTCGCTGGAACGCGCAACAGATGATCGACTGAAGCTGGGCGATGTGCGTTCGAAACTCGCGTCCGTGCTCACATCTACCCCGCCGGACGGACTGACCGATGAGGTGCTGCAGGAACACCCTCTCGCGGTTTGGACTGAATTGGCGATCGGCCTGGATGACGCGCAGGAGCTCAAGCGCAAGAAGCCAATTCCGTTCGGGGAAGCCGTCGCGCTCCTGTCAAAGGACAGCGGTGTAGAAATCGAAACTTGCCGAAGCTATTTTGAGGCGTTCCTGACCCGTATCAGCCTGCCGGAGGTGGATCGAGGGGGCCAGGGAGCCGGCGCATTCCTGGCATTCAAGCTCCATCAGTTTATCTCGGGCGCGGGCGAGGTTTTCACCACGCTGACCGAAAAGCCCAGAAGCGTGCTCTTTGAGGGGCAACTCGAAGATCCTAACGCGCCGGGCCATCGTCTCTATCCCACTCGCTTCTGTCGGTCATGTGGGCATGAGGTTCACGTCGTCACCAGAACTGACGATGCCCTGGGCACTTTGTTCGTTCCGAGGAACATCGACGACGCGCCCCTCGATGACCAGGAGAGTGACGCCGCGGGTTATCTAACCGCAACCGGTGATGGCGATCCCGACTATGCCTTCACGGGCGAAATCGAAA
>CAJYHD010000842.1 GCA_913773715.1 uncultured Sphingobium sp. | reverse complement strand
GCGGCTATCGAGGCTGACGTTGATGCGGCGGACGCCCGCGTCGGCCAGATCATGCGCGTGATCGACGAGCCGCGTGCCGTTGGTCGTCAGCGTGAGTTCGTCCAGACCATCGCCGATATGCCGTCCGATCCGCCGCGCAAGATCGCCGATATCGCGCCGGACTAGCGGCTCGCCGCCGGTTAACCGGATGCGGGTTATGCCGCGCGCAATGAAAAGATCGGCGAGCAGCGCGATTTCTTCAAGCGTCAGCACCTTGTCCTTGGAGAGAAACTGCATCCGCTCCGACATGCAATAGCGGCAGCGCAGGTCGCACCGGTCCGTCACCGATATCCGCAGATAGCTGATCCGGCGGCCGAGGCCGTCGACAAGCGGGACGGGCGAAGGGTCGGCGAGGGCCATGATCATTAGCTAGGACATGGGTATGCTTGGCGCAAGCGCCGCTGTTGCGGAGCGGCCATTCGCCCGTTACCTGATCTGTCATGGAGCATTGGGGAATGGCTCCGGGAGCCAAGGCATTTGATCGGCACTAGCAGCGTAGCGGACGGGCAGCACAGCCTCTTCATCCTTTCGCCGGGCGACCGCGACGGGTTGAGCGAGGCCGCGCGGTCGGCTGGCTGGCGGGCGATAGGAGCGCGCCGTGCTGGCGATGCGCCGCAGCGCTTCCTGCGGAGCGAGGCGCAGGTCGCCCTGGTCGATTTGCGCGGCGAGAGCGATACGGCGCGGCTGCTGGAGTCGCTCGTTCCTGCCGTCGAGGCAGGGGGCGGAGCGCTGGTCGCGCTGGTCGACGACAGCGAAAGCGTGCCAGCATTGTTGGCGGCAGGGGCGACGCATTATCTTCTGGCCGGGTTCAGCGATGCCATGCTTCGAGCTTGCCTCGCATCGGCGCATCGGCTGGTCGAGCGGCTGGGCGGCGGAACGCGGCATCATCAGCGGGCGCAGCGGATACGGCGCGGTGACGCTTTCTACTGGCAATTGGGGCGCGACGGGCATTTGCACCTGAGTGAAGGTCTGGCCCGCAGTCTGGGATGGGACGGCGCACCGTTGCGGGTGGCGCAGTTCGTCAAAATGGTGCCGAGGGTGGAGCGACCCGCTGCTATTGCAACGCTGAAGGCCATGCTGCGGTCGCGGCAGCCGGGTACGATCGCCCATGGGCTGAAGGGGCGAACGAGCGATCGGCTGGTCCATCATCTGCGGATCGATGACAGCGGCATCGCGGCGGACGTCGAATGGATTTCGGATGCCGGAACGCAGGATGTCGGTGTTCGCGACTATTTGACGGGACTGCGGTCGAGGGAGGCGGCTCTGGAATGGCTCGATACGCGGACGGGGCTGGCGACGACAGTGCTGCTGCTCTCGCTCAGCCAGTTTGAGCGGATGAACGCGGCCTATGGGCAGGTGGTCGGCGACGCGCTGCTCGGGCGGATCGCGCGGCGGATCGAGCGCATGGTCGATGACCTCAGCCCCGGCGCGATGACGGCGCGGATCGCAGGGACCGAGTTTCTGATCGGGTTGACGGGCGAGGCGGCGGGGAGTGACCGGGCGACCTTCGTCGCGCGGCAGTTGATCGCGGCTGTCGGGAGACCCTTTAGCGCAGGCGATCACTTGATCCGCCTGATCGCACGATGCGGCATTGCGCAGGCGCGGTCGCAGGACGATGCGACGCAATTGCTGCGGCGGGCAGGCATGGCGTTGGCCGACGCGCGCGACGGGGGGGGAGAGGGCATCCGCATCCTGTCCGCCGAGAAGCAGAGCCGTCAGGTCGATCCCGACCGGCTGGAAACGGACCTTCGGCTCGCGCTCGACCGGGGCGAGATCGGAATCGTGTTCCAGCCGCAATATCCGGTGGGATCGGACCAGATCAGCGGTGTGGAAGCGCTGGCTCGTTGGAACCATCCGCATTATGGAGCGCTGGGCGCTGGCATCCTGTTCGCGACGGCGGAGCGGTCGGACTATATGTTGCCACTGTCGGCGCATATTCAGGCGGAGGCGCTGCGGCAGGCAGCGGCGTGGCCGATCGCGCTCGCTAGGCTGCGGCTGTCGGTCAACGTCACTGCCGCCGACATCGCGCAGCCGAACTTCATGGCGGACCTGCTCGACATCGTCGATCGCAGCGGCTTCCCACGCCAGCGGCTGACGGTGGAGATTACCGAGAGCGGATTGATCCGGGATGCGGGCGGTGCGGCGGCGCTGCTGCGGGCCTTGCGAGCCGAAGGGCTGGCGGTCGCGATCGACGATTTCGGGACGGGCTATTCCAGCCTCGCCTACCTCAAGAACCTACCGCTCGATTACCTCAAGATCGACAGTGGGCTGGCGCAGGATATCGCGGGGACGGCGCGCGATCGTATTATCGTGCGTGGGATTATTCACATGGCAAAGTCGCTCGGGCTGAAGGTGATCGCCGAAGGGGTGGAAACGCAGGAGCAGCTTGACCTTCTGAGCCGCGAAGGATGCGATTTCTACCAAGGCTTCTTGCGGTCGGCGGGGATCGCTTCGGCAGACCTCGTCAAGCTGGTGATAGCGGGAGCGCGTTCCGCTTAACTTCGCATATTTCCCGCAAAACGCGACATTATGTTGCGCAGCGCCGATCCTATCGACATGCCGTGCATCAGATGATCTCTATAATGGCTTGATGCGTAATAGGACAGATCAGAGGCCTAGCAGCGGCCAGAGAACC
>CAJYHD010000841.1 GCA_913773715.1 uncultured Sphingobium sp. | reverse complement strand
ATCGGATCGGTGCCGAGGGCGCTCGCCAGACGCACCGTGTCACCGGCACGAGCAAGATGGACGGCCGTATTGATGACGTCGCCGCCATAACGCAGGTTCCAGCCGTCACCCTGCCCCCGGCTCAGCTCCAACATGGCTTCGCCAATGACCGTGACCGTTGGTTTCGTCGCCATGCCCGTCCCATCCCGTTGATATATCGCATGGCTCCGTGCTGACCCGGTTCGATCAAGTCAAGTCTGCACCGATCGAAACGGGCTTGCAACGACTGCCACGTTGTTGAAAGGGGGCAGGATGACGCAAAAAGCTCTCACCTGTCCCACGTCGCACTTCTTCGTCTCGTTGCGGACCAGGCTGCATTATGTCGATTGGGGCAATGTGTCGGCGCCGCCGCTCATACTCGTCCATGGCGGGCTGGATCACGCGCGTAGCTGGGATTGGACTGCGCGCGCGCTGGCGGACGACTATCATGTCATCGCCGTCGATCTGCGCGGCCATGGAGACAGCGGCTGGTCGAGCGACGGCTCCTACCAGATGGCCAACCTCGTCTACGACTTGGCCCAGCTGGTGGACATGATCGACCGTGCGCCGGTGAGCATCGTCGGACACTCGCTCGGCGGATCGGTCAGCCTGCGCTATGCGGGCCTATACCCTGACAAGGTGCGGAAGGTTGTAGCCATCGAAGGACTGGGTCTCTCACCGAAACGGCTGCAAGAAACTGCTGGAAAAAGCCCGGTGGATGTGATGGGCCAATGGATCGATGCGCGCCGTTCGAGCGCCCGCCGCACGCGCCGCCGTTATCCGACCATTGAGGCGGCAGTCGGACGCATGCAGGAGCGCAATGCCCATCTCACGCTGGAGCGCGCGCTCCACCTGACTTCGCATGGCGTCAACCGGAACGAAGACGGCAGCTATAGCTGGAAGTTCGACCCCTATCTGTATGACCTTGGCCTGCGCATGGACGGGGACATGGACTTGCCAGAGTTTTGGGAAAGGATCACCTGCCCCGCCCTGCTGTGCCTGGGCCTCGACAGTTGGGCGTCCAATCCGGCAAAGGATGGGCGCATGGATCATTTCTGCGACGCCCGGCTTGTCGAGTTCGCCGATGCAGGTCACTGGCTCCATCACGATCAGTTCGATCGCTTCGTCACCGAGCTACGCGCTTTTCTTTGATGATCACGCAGTAAAGCCTTTGGTTACCGCACGATATTCGCGGACCAGCCCGGCGATGAAATCTGCGGCGGGCTGGACATCGTGGATCGCTCCGATCCCTTGTCCGCATCCCCAAACGTCGCGCCATGCCTTTTTGTCGCCGCCGGTCATCTTCGCGAAATCCATGTCCGCTGCCTTGGGCAGATGATCTGGGTCAAGGCCCGCTGCGACGATGCTGGGCCGAAGATAGTTGCCATGCACGCCGGTGAACACATCCGAATAGACGATGTCGTCCGCATTCGAATCCACGATCATCTGTTTGTAAGCAGCGTCCGCATTGGCTTCCTGCGTGGCGATGAAGGGAGACCCCATATAAGCGAAGTCCGCTCCCAGCATGCGGGCAGCCGCGATCGCCCGACCGGTCGCGATCGCGCCCGAAAGGGCCAGAGGCCCTTCGAACCAGGCGCGGATTTCCTGAACGAGTGCGAAGGGGGACAGCGTACCGGCATGACCGCCTGCCCCGGCCGCAACCGCAATCAAGCCATCTGCGCCTTTGTCGATCGCCTTATGGGCGAAGACATTGTTGATGACATCGTGAAGGACGATGCCGCCATAGCTGTGAATCGCTTCGTTAACCCGCTCCTGCGCGCCGAGCGAAGTGATGACGATCGGCACTCGATATTGCACGCAGAGCGCCAGATCTTCATCCAGGCGCGCGTTGCTGCGATGGACGATGAGGTTGACGGCGAAAGGCGCATCGTTCGAAGTCAATTCGCTCGTCAGGCGTTGAAGCCATTGCTCGAACTGGCCGGGCGCACGGGCATTGAGCGAGGGAAAGGCGCCGACGATTCCAGCACGGCATTGCGCCAGTACCAGGTCGGGCTGCGAAATGATGAACATCGGCGATCCGATGAGCGGCAAGGACAGGCGACCGTCGAAAAGCGCAGGTATGGTCATCGATTCTTCTTGTCCTCTCCCAATATGTTCCTTGCGCTATCACTCCGATCCACAAGGAAAAAGAGCCAAGTCGCGCGGCGTTGCCTGCACGACGCGAAACCCTTCGATGCCGTAGCGGAGGGACGACAAATTATTTTGAACGAGACGCACGCAGGTCGAACGACCGGACTTAGTCCTCGACCACGCGCATCAGTTTGCGTTCAACCGGTGCGAGGATGCCCTGCAATTCCTGCCCGCGCTTCAATATCTGGCCGCTTTCGCCGACTAGTGCCCACATGCCTTGCCGATGCCGGAGCGAGGGGCGCTTTTCGATGCGATATTCGGGCCGCTCGGCGGTCCGGCGGAACGCACTGAAGATCGCGGCATCCTTCGTCATGTCCATCGCATAATCGCGCCATTGGCCCGCCGACACCATGCGTCCGTAAAGGTCCATGATCCGTTGCAGTTCAAGGCGTTCGAAACCGACTTGGCCACCATTTGGCCCTTGCGCGGGAAACGGGGTCACATTGGACATCAGGCCCGGCCAAGCT
>CAJYHD010000840.1 GCA_913773715.1 uncultured Sphingobium sp. | reverse complement strand
GGCATCGCGAACCAAAACGTCGTTTCCGTTGGCGTCCTTCGTCTGTTGGAAGAAGCGGCTGCCCGCGTTTTCGAAGCCGAAGAACTCGACGCCCGCACGGGTCAGGTTCTGCTTGTCATAAGTGACTGCCGCCAAGATGCCGAAGGTCTCGTCCTGGTTCTTCCAGCTATAGAGGCCGGACGCGCGGATGTTCCCCTTGTCGGCGCGGTCATTGTAGGAATAGCCGCCCGAAGCGAAGAAGCTGTTGGCGGGCGTATCGAGCGGACGGCGCGTGCGCACGATCACCGTCCCGCCGATCGAACCTTCGTCGATGCGCGGTTCGGGTGACTTGTACACTTCGAGGCGATCGACCAGTTCGGGGGCCAGCAGCGAGTAGTTGAAGGTACGGCTGGTCGGGTCGTTGTCGTTGCCGCCCCAGTCCGCCGATGCGACGGCATGGCCATCGAGCAGCATGCGGTTCAATGCGGGGTCGGTGCCGTGGATCGCGACCTTCTCGCCTTCACCGAAGCGGCGGTCGATCGACACACCGGGGATGTGGGAGAGAGATTCGGCGACATTGCGGTCGGGGAACTTGCCGATGTCTTCGGACGTGATCACGTCGACGACGGCGTTCGCTTCCTTCTTGACGTTGATGGCATTGCGCAAGCTGGCGCGAATGCCGGTAACGACGATCTCGCCCTGCGGCTCGGCGGCGGGCGCGGTGTCCTGGGCGTGGGCGGGCAGGCTCAGCGCGACGAGCGCGCTGGTCGAAAGCAAGGCAAGATATCGTGTGGCCATCTGAGCAATCCCTGGATGTGCGTGGAACGCTCATTCTCGCCCACGCTGTTTTGTTCTTCTTCTACCCAATCGCAGCGTCGGCTCGCCGCATGGCCGCAATTGGTATTGGTCATGTTATATGAGGTTGCACCAAAATCTACATGAAAATGACGGGGTTAGCCTGTCTGGCACAGCCGGCCACTCCAACAAACTGAATTTTATAAGGAAAATTGTTTTTGTTAATCGGACCGCCAGCGCCTGGGCGGCTAGAGCTTTCATACATGGGAACTCGGTGGCATATTTCGTGGCGGGGAAGATGCCCCGATCCGGCTGACTTTTGTTGTCCCGAATCGGCGACTCACAGAATGACTGCTGCGAGCAAGGCATTATCTCAACAGGTCATTTTTACATCTCGCTAAACATGGCCACAAATTAGTTATGACTTGCGTATGACCAATCTATAACCTAACATCTTTCATTGTGTTGACCGACTCCCTCCCTTACGCTGCCGACCGGGAAATTTCCGTGATCGTTGAGGAGAGTATGGCGTCATTTTCGCAACGTGTTGGCTCGCTGAACGAGGCGTCGCGTACGCCGCTCTATCTCCAATTGCAGCAATTGGTTCGCCAGGCGATCGAGGATCATGTCCTCGCGCAGGATGATGTCATTCCTGCCGAAAGGGATCTCGCGGTCGAATATGGCGTGTCGCGGATTACCGTGCGTAAAGCGATCGATGGTCTGGCGCAGGAAGGACTTGTCGTTCGCCGTCGCGGATCTGGCACGTTCGTCGCGGCGCGCGTTGAAAAGAGCTTCTCCAAACTCTCCTCTTTCTCGGAAGACATGCTGTCGCGCGGGCGCCAGCCGAGCAGCGAATGGGTTTCCAGGTCCGCAGGCCTCGTGACGCCGGAAGAATCGCTCTCGCTTGGCCTCTCGCCGGGCACGCGGGTCTATCGGTTTCAGCGCCTGCGCTTTGCCGACGAAATCCCGATGGCGCTCGAATATTCGACGATCGTCGGTCATTGTCTTCCGGGCATCGAGTCGGTCGGTGACTCGCTTTATTCCGCGCTCGAAGCGACTGGCAATCGTCCGGTGCGCGCGCTCCAGCGCCTGCGTGCCATGCATTTTCCGCTCGAACAGTCCAAGCGCCTCGGCGTCGATACCGGCCATGCCGGTCTGTTCATCGAGCGGCGCGGCTTCCTTGCCGATGGCGAGGCGGTCGAATTCACCCAATCCTATTATCGCGGCGACGCCTACGATCTCGTGGCGGAGCTGAACGCCAGCTAGCGCGCAAAGGGCGCGCATCAGGGGGTTTTGATGACCGAAGTTAAGCAGCATGACGGGGACACCGCGATGCGGCGCGAAGCAGGGGAAAGCGGCGAGGCCGTATCCCGTTTCCTGTCCCGCAATGCGCTGACCCTCGCCACCCTCGCCGGTCATCTACGCGCCAACCCACCCAGCCTTGTCGTCACCTGTGCGCGCGGGTCGTCGGATCATGCCGCGACCTATGGCAAATATCTGATCGAAACGCTGGTCGGCCTGCCTGTGTCCTCTGCCGCGCCTTCGGTCACGTCCGTCTTCGCCACCGAGTTCCAGCAGACCGGCGCGCTCCTCGTCGCGATCTCGCAGTCGGGCCGCAGCCCGGACCTGCTCGCCACCGTCGATCGGTACAAGGCGGCGGGCGCTCGCGTCGTGGTGCTGGTGAATGACGAAAGCTCGCCGCTCGCCGAGCGCGCCGACTTCCTGCTGCC
>CAJYHD010000839.1 GCA_913773715.1 uncultured Sphingobium sp. | reverse complement strand
AGAGTGCGGAAGATGGCAGCGATACAGACCCACTTGGCTGCTGCATAAGCTCGTGAAACAACGCCGGCAGCGTTGCTCTACGAGGTGCCTGCCATGTCCCATGCATTCCTGTCATACGTCCGCGAAGATGCTCGGATCGTAGGCCATCTGAAGCAAGTACTTGAGGCAAATGGCGTGCGGTGTTGGATGGACACCAGCGATCTGGAGCCCGGCCTTCCATGGCGCGATCAGTTGCGAAGAGCGATCCAGTCCGGGAGCTATTTCGTTCCGTTCTTCAGCTCTTGCTGGGCAGCAAAGGCCACGAGCACAGCGAATGAGGAGGTGCTCTGGGCGATCGACGAGTTGCGTCGCCGACCACATGACCAAGCATGGTTTCTGAGCTTCGTGCTCGATAACGGCAGAGTGCCCGATCTGCCTATCGGTGCAGATAGGTATCTGACCAATCTGCAGTACATCTCGGTCGCTGCGCTGGGCTGGGAGACAGCTACACGTCGACTCTTGCGGGCACTTGGCGTGTCGGAGCCGGTGCTCGCGGTCGGTAGCCCAATTGCGCCAGGTCTGCCCGCCCGAGTGACCGTAACGAAGGGGCGCTACACCGTCGACAAAAGCGTTCCACATGTGGAGAGCTTGGCTAACATCGACTTCACGATCGAAAGCGGGTCCCTCTGGCGAGATCAGGAGGGGGTGATCCAGGCGGAGCTTGTAGCACGGGCACCGAACACGAAAATGCATGCTGTGAACCAGATGCTTGGCTTAGACACGATGCGATGCGAGACAGCCGAAACGGAGGTCTCGCGCGACCCTGGCAAGCCAACGACCTTCAATTCTAAACGCAAACACACCATCCCGCGCGGAACGGAGATCCCAGCGCTCTTTGGTCAACCAGCGATTCGCGTGCCGTATGATCTCACTGTTGATCTGACCTACTCGGCTCATGGCTGGCTGAACGAAAACGATCTGTTTGCTGGCAACTATACCGCGGCGATGCGCGTCGCGACGTTCGACGTTAAGATCATGGGAGAGTTCTCTGCTGCCGTAGAGGGAGACTACACTCCGGGATGATCCCAGCGGCTAGCTGTTTGGTGATCCGGAACATGGCTCCCCGAGTAGGTCAGCCACTATGGTGGATTTCCGCCATTCTCGAATGTCTCACCTAGGCTGATCACCCACGCGATCCTGCGGCGTCCCGCGCCAAGTGTCTCACCCCATCTATGAGAACATAATTGGAACATGCTATCTGGTGCGGGTCATTGATTCGCGATGGAGATGCACGGTGGACGCGGAGGCAAAGCGCGCGGCGATCGAGAATATTTGCCGGGAGATTGGCCGCATTGCTTCGGGCGGCGGCACCTTTCAGGATATCACGAAGGCGACCGATTACAGGGCTTTTACGCCAGCCCCGAAGGATGCCCGCTTGAAGATCGAGGGGCGCACCAAGACGGGCGATGAGCTGCCGCCGTTCGGTCGCTGGTTGCTGGTCCAGCCCGCAACGGGCCTACGAGCAGCGCTGATCACCGAAGCGAAAGCCGATCGTCAGTTCCCCTTGGACGGGACGGCCGATGACGTCCGGGCCCGGCTCAGCGCCTGCGGGGCGGAGGGCGATATGTTTGAGGCCTTGGACGACGCCGAGCTGGATTGGTGCGCGCTGTGACCTCGACGGCCCAGCCGGCCATCCGCTGGACGGCGGTCGCCGATCTGCCGGATCATCCGGAATACGGCAGCTATCTTGTATGGGTGACAGGAATGGGCGCGCGCGACGCGCAATGGCTTCCAGAGGGGGCAGGCGGGTGGCTGATCGAGCGCCGCCTGGTCCACCGCAACGTCGCCAGCCACTTTGCCCGGATTAACGAGCCCGAAGGCTGAGCGCCTGGTGCGACTCCGGACATGCCCCGCGACCGTTTCAACATGCCGCTCGATGAAGCGGTCGGCTACGCCAGTCACGTCAGGATCAAGTGCAATCCAGCCTCATGCATGCCGCCTTGCTCGCATGAGGCGATCTGGCCGACTTCGCTGCTGTACGAGAGATTGCCCAGGTGCAGGACGTATCGCGACTTCACCGAAAGACTCGTTTGCAGCAGGTGTGAGCGGCGGGGCTGGCTGACGATCGAGGCGGCGGCACGGTAGGATTTGCTTCTTTTGAGCCAGACGCATCTGCCTGCTGATATGAAGGGAATATTAAAGCTTTATCCAGTATCTGCTCAGGCATTCTACGCGAGGGAGTCGCCGTGAACCCTGCGGACCTGTTCGAAGCAGTAACTATCGAGGATGTGAAGCGAGCGCTCTCCATCGAGTTGGCTGGTCATGATCCGCAAGGACCCTTTGAAGTCGCTCAAATTTTTCTCAGGTTATTGGCTATTATCGATGCGCGTGAGGGTCTTCCGCCAACCCTCCCCACAATCGAATATGCCTTGAAGCATCGTATTCATACTCGTCTAAAAGTTCTCTCTCGATGGAACCCGCGAGAGGAGATAGGCTAGTAGAAACGGAAGGTGGATAGATAGGATTGAAATAGTTCCGGGGGTGCAAATTACGTTTCTAAATCCCGGAACGTTAAGGTGGTATTCCTCTGTCTCGATCATAATCACCCCCCACTGATGAAGGGCAATATACCTATTGAGCAAGCCTGTGTGTAATTACAAATCTGTAAATTACAGATTTGTAAATTGCTGGCACGGCTTAAATGGACGAACCGGCACGTGCAGGAGCAATCGCGCGCGGGATTAGTTTAGTCGCGACGGGGCCGATTTAAAGGAGAAGAGGGTCGGCTCTACTATCCGTCCTGATGTGCTTGCGCATCAGCACCCCGGCTCCGGCCCGATCGCTCCCGCAATCTCTATCTTTGACTCACACTGCTGGTCACGGCCCCGCGCCCGCACTTCTTACTGTGATCGCGCCTTGAACCACGGCTCGGCCGTTCGCTCGATGCGCAGGGGATCTGGGCACACCTGACATAGCTGCATCGCCTCGTCGGGCGTGCCATCGGTCCACTGCGCCCAATCCTCGTGCCGGAGTATGGTCGGCATCCGGTCGTGGACATCGGCCATCTGTTCGCAACCGTCGACCATCACCATCGAATAGGCCGCGCCCCACTCTTGCGTACGCCGCCAGACACCAGCGACCGCAAACAGTTCGTGGCCCTCAAGCGCGTGCCATGTGCGCGTCATGCTTCCCTTGACGCCCTCCGCCTCGGCCCACGCCGTGACGGGGATCAGGCAGCGCCTCCGGGCGAAGCTGTCGCGCCAGAACGGCGTGTGCAGCTTGTCTTCCCGGGCATTGTTGACCGGCTTGGGCTTGAGAGGCGCGCCGGTCTTCTTGCTCGTGAGCACTAGGGGGAAGCCCCAGGTCATGGTGCCGACCTGTCCATTGGCAACCACCAGACCAGGATACCCCGGGTAGACTTCTTCCGCGAAGTTCGCGCCGACCTGCGGCTGCGCCCTGAACAGGCGGCCCACCTCATCGATCGGCTTGTTCATGCGATAGAGGTTGCACATGCGATCAGCATGATGCCCACCGCCACGAAGTCAACCGCAAGGCGGCCCGCCGGTGAACCTCACCGCATCGCGGCAGCAAGCTTCTCGTCGTAGGCATACTTGCGATACCCCGGGCCGTTGTACGCAGCGGCGAAGGCGCGGCAGGTGACCGGGTTCGCAGCAAGCTGGCGCAACTCGTCTGCCAGCCCAAAATGCTCGACGTAGCGCACGAACATTTCGAGCTGGTCGCCCTCGCTCTGCGCCGAGGTCCAGGCCATCGCGAAGGGCGAGGGGTAGCCCAGCTCATCCCACCATTGCCCGAGCACCTGAAACAGGCCCCAGGAGCAGGACTGGAACGCCGCGTCGACCTCACCAGTGGCGATCGCCTCGCATAGCCGATCCCAACTGTCGACGATGCCGTCGCCGTTCGCATCGTTCGTGTAGCCGCCCGCCTTGCTCTGGCTGAACGGTGCTGGCGAGAACTTGCCACCGGTGAGGCGGTGGAACAGGTGCCGTTCGTACAGGATCTTGGGCATGCCCGCCTTGTCGTAGCCCTTGCCCGCCGCCTCGACCTGGCGGACCGCGCGGATCTGGGCGAGCGAGCAGCCCAGCCGGGTGGCGGCTGCCGCCAGGTCGCGATCGGTGAGGGCATTGGCCTGGAAGTTGGTGAAGGCGGCGAAGAGCGCGGCCTTGCTCGCTCGGCCGAATACTCCGTCGTCCCCAGCGCCGATGCGGCGCTGCAGCTGCTTGATGTCCATGACTGATCCTTTGTTGTGAAGGTGCGCAGCGCCCCTCAGGGCTTGCTGCTGGTGCCCATGAAGGCGTCAAACCCCGCCTTGACCCGGCCTATCACAGCCGACTTGGCGAAGCCGATGATGCCCGCGCCGGTCGCGCCGATGCCGATGCCGGTGATGCCGGCCTTCAGCAGGTCGAGATCGTGGGCCTGCACCCACAGGACGGACACGAGCAGGCAGAGCGCGCTGATCGCGACGTCGAGCGCCCACTGGCCCTTGGTGTGCGCCTGCAGGCCGATGACGACGCGCGTGATGATGACCGCCATGATGCAGACCACCATCGGCCCGGCCACGAACGGATAGCCCGCGATCCACCAGACTACTGGCTCGCGAGCGGCGAAAGTTCCCATTCCAACGGCCCCCACACCGGCGATGATCCTCAGCGCAGGCATACGGCCGCCAGCGCAGCGGCGAAGCTGAGCACTACGACGGCAACGGCGCGCATCAGCGCCGGCCAACGGCTCCACATATCTACGGGCAACGGCACCTTGCGCAGCTGGTGCTCCACGCCAGGCTCTCCCAGGATTGCCAAGGTCATCCAGATGATCCCGCAGCAAAGGGCGATGGGATCGATCCACCGCTTGGCCATCAGCACGCGAGCGGTCGTGACCGGATCGTTGGGGTTCCAGCCCCATAGGTTCATGGCCTCGGCGCCGCAACGCAGGAACAGCCCCATGCCCGCGAAGAACAGGATGGCTCGATAGATCGTCACCGGGTCCTTGGGATGATTGAAGTGGCGCTGCACCCAGATGCGCCGCGCCTGCTTGCCCGCCATCATCACTGACAGGAACGTCATGGCCGTCATCCCGAACAGGTTGAACAGGAACAGCGAGGCGTCGTCGTTGAAGCTGCGCGGGATGAGCGATGGCGGGCCATCCACGACCGACTTGGCGACCAGGCTGTTGGCGGCGGTGGCGAGGATGAGTAGAGCGGTCACCATTTCACCCTCAGTGGCCTGGCCATGGTTAATCTCCTTCAGTTGAGGAACATGTAGATGTTGGCGGCAAGAAGCACTGCCGAGGTGATCACGAAGCCCCAGGTGACCTCAACAGGGATCGGCAAACCGTGTATGGCCCACCCGCCACTTATCCGTTCAAGGCGCATGGTTGATCTCCTTGGTTGCGGTGAAGGAAGGGCAGGTCGATTTAATGGATCGCAGGCTGAGAGAGAGCCTGCTACGGACGAAGCGCGGCGGCCTTAACCGCGAATTGGATCAGAAATGCGTATCTTACTCGGTCTCGCTGTCAGCTTTGCCTTCTGCGCCGCCGCACTCGCCGACCCGCCCCAGCAGGCGATCGATGCAGGCTACAAGAACCTTGTTTTCTCGGATGACTTCAACACGCTCGACATGAGCCCTGACGGCGGTGGCACCCACCGTTGGTACAACGGCTTATGGCAACGCGGCCCAGTCAACCCGGCTCGATTTTCAGTCCAAGACGGCGTGGTGCGGCTTACCACTGACGTTGATCCACGTGCGATCATCATGACAACCGCGATCACCACGATGCCGCGCAAGCAGCCAGGAACCGCAACAACGTTCCGCTATGGCTATTTTGAGGCTCGTATGCGCTATAATCCCGGGCCATTTGCTTGGCCTGCCTTCTGGCTACTTTCAGCGGATCGGCCAGCGATAAATGACAAAGCAGGACGCGGCCACTGGTGCGAGATTGACATCTTCGAGGGCGGTAGACCCACCCATTATCAAGGCACCGTGCACGACTGGCGCGACTTCAAATCTATTTCAAACGCGAACCAGCACTTCCTTTTACCGCCGACCGCTGATCTGCGTCAATGGAACACATACGGTGCTCTTTGGACCCCATCTAAGATCACTTGGTTCTTCAACGGCATAGCGTTAGGATCGGCGCCTACACCTCGCATCTGCCAACAACAGCAATTGTTTCTAATACTTGGCGCCCAGAAACGGAAATTCGGGCCCCAGCCGGAGAGCCTTGATGTCGATTGGGTCCATGCCTACCGCTAACAGAGCGCCCGCTGGGTTAGCACAGCATGAGCAACCAAATGCCGGACCGGGCGCCCCCCTCGGCGTACTATTTGCGCCGAGTGTTCCACTTGACCCGCGGACTCGAACGCTGCGTTTCATATGGCTGTTCTGTGCAGCTATCGGGCCTCTTCTAATCGGCATAGCGTGGCCGACAGCCTATGGTCTCTACGCCCTTCTCGCGCTTGCCACCGCGTTCTCCTACGGCACCTACCCTGCGCGACCACAGGGTAGGTTGCCAGTGCTTTTGATCGCCCAAGTCGCGCTTATCGCCGTCTTGCTAATTGCGCATGAGAATGATCGTCCGACACTAATCAATCTCGTGTCTATCGCTGTAGGGAGCATGGCGCTCGGCGGCTTGGCACTCTTCCTTCCATCTGACCGGCTCGGCTTAGAACGTACATTCAGAGGGTTCCGCATAGTCTGCTCGCTGCTGATAGTCTCGGGGATCGCGCTCGGACCGGTACTGGCAAGACTGTTCAACTTCAGCAATCCCATCGAAGACTTAATGACAGGTGATCGCCTCCGCATTTTTGTTCCGGATACAGGCCACAGTCCTCTACTAGACTCAGCCATCATTTTTTTGATGCTCGCCACCTCCAATCTGTTGGGGGAGAAGCGCTTAACGCGAGCAATTTGGGGCGGGACGGCAGTCATCTTGATCCGTCTCGCCGGTTCATCAATCGGATATATCGGCCTGCTCGGCTGCATATATGCTTTTGGCATGGAGGCGTCTCGCATCAGTTCGCGGATCAAAAACGGGCTCCATATCATTGTGTGCGTTGCCGCGTTGATCATACTGCCGACGCATGCCGATGATATTCTCCTGAACCTTCGCTCCTTCCAGACCGGAGGCAATGTATCAGAGGTGTACTACCGCGGGGATCTCACCGCAGGTCGTAGCAGTCTTAACCAGCAACTACTCTATGAAGCAAATGAACACCCTATCTTCGGCTCGGGTATTGACAGTAGCGTCATACGGTATGGTGCTCTGGCTGCTGACGGGACAAAGCTAGCTTTGAGCGAGAGTGGGCTCCGGCTAGCAGCCAAGTATGGGTGGCCGTACTTTTTTGTGGTCGTTATGATCTGCCTATCTCCGCTCCTGACACTCTCCACACGGGACCGAAGCGTTCGCACCCTAGGGGTCAGCATGGCAATTTACTGCTGCACTGTGCTTGCCTTCAATTCCCTGTTTGAGTTTGCGCATGCTTGGAGCACCTTGGCTTTTATGCCCCTGGTGCTGCTATTGGCCGGGTATGGGAGGCGGAAGGGGTGAATTTGAGCGGGCGTCTTGAGGTCTTACGTGCCTACGTTGTTGGCTTGGCCGAAACGGTGTCAGGCTGGGCAGTTATGTACGCCTTGGTTGCAGTCCTATGCGGTAATTGGAACGGCGAACAATGGCCGGAGATAATCACCTTTCTTTACGTGATCGCAATGGCGGCCTACAGCGCCACCATTATGGGCCACCACCTGCGAGACGTAGAAGAATACTAGCTACTCTGGTATTTAGCATAGGCGCTCTCCACTGGGTCGCTTGCGCCATTGTTGATCGCAAAGCCAACACGCATACTGTCAGAGCTCACAAAACTTCCCACGCCCGCATTGCTTAATCGTCGGGCTACACGCAGCACCTGCCCGCCCGTCGAGACAACGCCGTCCGCGGAGTGGGCAGGGCTTGCCTGGATAGAAAAGAGTGCGTTGACTGAACCAGCGCCAGTGCGAATCATCTCAACGCGTGCCTCGAATTCGTAGGCGCCGGCGCTTGGGATCAGCAGCGTTAGTCGGTCGCCAGAGCCTCCGTTCAGTCCGGTCTGCATTACTATGCTGTTATTAGCAGCAGATGTGGATTTCAGGATGCCATGGATGGTCGTCACTACCGTGGGATAGGCAACATCAGTCGCAGCTCCGGAATGAGCTAAGGTGGCCAATGGGACATCAATGAAGCCCATAGCCTTCTGCCCAGAGCCTCCCGTGTACGCTGGGAACGAGATTTGATTGTTAGGGCCGTTCCAGGCTGGCCGCAGGTTGGTAGGAGTGCTCGCCTCAAGAGCATGCATCCGCGAGTGCGTCGGCGAGCTACGCGTCTGGTTGATGACGGTGTCTTCGCTCGACAGGCCTTCGATGATGAGGCCGGGGATTGTCGCAAACCCGGCAAGAACCGCGGATCGCGTTCCAATGCGGCCACGCAGCTTCCAATCTTTGCTTCCCGCCAAGCCTGCAGGCGACAGAGCTCCTAAGCTGTTGGCACCATCGCCGAGTGACACATCGATGCCGATCTGCGGCCCGGCCTGATTAAAGAACCCTGTTCCGCCGGCCGATCCAGAGAAACGCCCATAGTAGTTGGTCCCAGGGCCGGCAAACATACCACCCTTTGGCCCGTATGTGCCCGTAATCTCAGAGTTATAGATCGCATCGACGACGTAGATGCAGTCGCACGGAGTAGCGCCGGCGCTCGTGTTATCTTCCGACCTGCAGCCCAGAAGACGCACCTGCATCTTTCTTCCGCCGCCCTCGAAACGAGCCATGCCTGTTGAGCTTCCAACTGCGCCAGTACAGCCAAGATAGCAGTCGATACCGGTCACTGAGGAGAAGCCACGAATATCGAGGCCAGGGCCACGTTGGCAAATGAAACCTGTCGAGGTAGCAGTCACCAGCGTAAGGTCAGAGCTGTAAGCGGCAATGGTACGGAATTTAGATGATACGCCGTAGAGGTTGTTATTGTCGTTTCGGTACGCGCTTTGGCACGAAGGGCCGTCTGCAATCACTTCGCAGTAGATAAGCTGGACCTGATCGGCGGTAAGGCCGATGATCGATGCCTTTGCATTCAATGAACTGTTATAGATGCTACAGAACAACAGCGAGAAGTTGTTTATGCCAGACGGATCCGTCTCGGCCAGAAGAAGCGAGCACGTATCCAGACTAGTAGCTGTTGTACGCACCGCGATATGGCGCATTCCGCCACGCTTTGCATTTGTGAAGTCGAGTACTGGATACGCTTCTGTTAGGTCACCAGTTATGAGGGAGGTTAGACGACCAGAAGCGCCCCGCATAACAAGCGGGTTGGTGTTGATATTATTTGTGCAGTTCAATGACTTCGTGGTTCGAAAGTTTTTGCCGCCAGTGACATCGATCGGAATGGCGCGTGACAGGACGTAGTCGATGCAGCGCTGCATGGGTATGGCATCGTCTGCCGTTCCGTTGCCAACCGCGCCGAAGACTTCGAACCCAATTTGCTGTTCGGCGAGCTTCCAGCGCTTCGACGTACCGTTCGTGTAGAACCACGAGTAGTTCTGCTGCGTGGGCTCAAGCACCTCTGGCGCGGATGCGGGCACAAAGAGCGCGTTTGCGCGATCAACAAGAACAATTGCGGTGACGCTATCGGGCAAAACCGCCGCGGGGGCAGCGGAGATAGCGAATCGTCGAACATTCACCGTGACCGTTTCAGCCTTGCCGTCTAACGCCGACTGCTGCGCCACCAAATCGCTTGCGATTTCTGCGACCGTGCCGTTGAACACGTCCTCGGCGACCTTGGCGCCGAGCGCCTGAGCAATCGGGCCCTCTGAGACCTTCTGTGCGTCGGAGGTGTTGTCGACGTTGCCGAGCCCCGAGTCCTCCTTTGTGCTCCATTGCTGGACTGCCTCGTAGAACGGGGCATTTGCACTCACCTTGTAGATCCACCGCACGCCAGCGTGGGGACCTTCAGCGCCACTGTCGTGGCTGTTGAAGTACGCGCCGACATCCATGACATCAATCGCCTCGGCAAGCGTCGGGAAGTAGGCTGAGCTGGTGAGCGCGCCGCTAATGGCCGTCTCCACCGCATCTTGTCGCGCACCCAATTCGGCTTCGAACCCGCGTACCAGCCCCGCCGTCACAGCCTCGCCGGTGAAGGTCTCGGGCTCGCGTATCGGGAAGATCGTGTAATCGGCAGGGCGCGTCCAAACCGGGACGATCGAGAATACTGTCTCGTCCGTGATCACCGGGGGGCGGGTCAGTGCTGCCAGCGCCGGCTCGATGTGATTGGCGACACCCAGGTTGCCCAAGTCGTTCAAATGCAGGCTGTCGGCGCGAATGTTACGCGGGGTCAGACCGGCAGCGACGTCGTCAGCCGCGCCAGGCCCAGCTGCGAGCGCCTGCAAGCTCTGGAGCAGCGTCTTACCCGCCGCCAGCGCATGTCGATGTGGGTAGCGCGTCCGGGTGCGAGCGTTCGCGGCGTTCATGGCCGATGTCTGGTGATTGCCGTACTCGACGCCGCCGATCGGCCCTGCCGGACTACCCTCGGCAGGCCAGCCCGCATCGGGGATGACCGGCAGGAACAACCCCTGTCGCCCGCCGATATAGGCGTCGAGCTGGTCGAGAATGTCCCACAGCCCCGGATTGGTGTGGTCGCCGTAGAAGTTTGGCACGCCGCTGTAGAAGATGTTGTTCCCAAGCCACACGACGAACGCCACGTCGGGCCGGTCCATCTCATACTTAAGGCCGGGCACGAACAGCGCGGGGCCAGTCAGGACCAGCGGGGCCGTGCCGCCGATCTGGGCGATCTTGTAGGCGCTCGATCCTGCGTTCACCACGGAAGCCCGTGCCGCGTACGACTTGCCGCCGCTGATCACCACGCCGTCCAGCGTGACGCCGGTGGTCAGGCTGCTGTCGCCGGTGCTCAGAAACGATTCTGGATAGGACAGGAAGCCGGGATCGTTGGTGGCAATGCCGTTCACGGCAGTGACGTTGGCAGTGCCGCTCGCCGGGATGGTGCCGCCCTGCACAGTGAGCAACAACGGAGTCAGACCGATCCGCGGCAGCTGGCGTATGTCGCTGGAGTAGCGGGCGCTGGCGACGAGATCACTTCCCCGGCGGCTTTTCAGCACGCGCGGCCACTTATTCGGATCGTCAGTGGGGTCGGACAGGCTGTTGCCGATCACGGCCAGCGTGTTCGTGTCCGACCAGCGGGGCAGGCGTAGCTTCGTGGCGCCGCCATCGACCGTGGCACTGTAGCTGCCGACCGAAACCATAAGCTTGTCGGGGCGGATGCCGTACAAGCTCCACGAGAGCTCTACGTCCGGATCATCCTCGGCTGACAGCGCAGTCGCCTTGAAATCGGCAATGCTCACCGCATAGAGCTTGTCGATGTCGTTGCGGGCTTCCTGCATGCCCTGTTGGTTCGCAATTGGCAGCTCGCCAAAGAAACCGATGCCAAGGTTCTTGCGCTCGGCTTCCGTGTAGAGGCCTTCCCATCCGGCAGAGGTACGGGGCGTCCCCGTCCCGATTGGGCCGCTCGCATCCCCTGCCAACCGCCATTCGAACACACGCCAGATGGGATTGCCGTCACCGTCGATGGTCACGAGAAAGCGGAGGCCGCGCTTGCGATCGGCGAGGGGAATTGCCTCGCGTTCAGCAAGCGTGCCTGAGCGCTGGGATGTGCCGACAAGCAGTTTCGCCTGGGCGGCAGCGCGCAGCGCCAGATCGGTATTTTCGCCGATCTGAACGACCAGCGGCCTGCCGTTAAACTCGACGGTGATCGCGCTCATGCTGTGACCCTTCCCAGAACTGTGACGACGCCGCCGAACAACAAATCCTCCACCCCGCCAGCCGGCGTCAGCAGGACATCGATCGCGAACTGCGCCACACCCTCGCCAGAGCCGTCAGCCGGCAGCGCGCCGGTCGCGTTCCCCGCACTTCCGGCGCCAAGCTGCAGCTGGAACTTGGTGGTATCGCCGACGAGATCAGGCCCGAACACAT
>CAJYHD010000838.1 GCA_913773715.1 uncultured Sphingobium sp. | reverse complement strand
GCGGCGGAGGACGAGGCGAATCGCGAAAGCCTGCTCGCCGATCCGAAGGAACGCGCCGAGCATCTGATGCTGCTCGACCTCGGCCGCAATGATGTGGGCCGGGTCGCCGCCGCCGGATCGGTGACCGTAACAGACAGCTACACGGTCGAATTCTACAGCCATGTCATGCACATCGTATCGAATGTGGTCGGCCGTCTCGCGCCGGGCAAAGATGCGCTCGACGCGCTGTTCGCAGGTTTCCCCGCGGGTACAGTGTCCGGCGCGCCCAAGGTCCGGGCCTGCGAGATCATCGCCGAACTCGAACCCGAAACGCGCGGCGCCTATGCCGGCGGCGTCGGCTATTTCGGGCCGGACGGCAACATGGACAGCTGCATCGTCCTGCGCACCGCCGTGCTCAAGGATGGTGTGATGCATGTTCAGGCAGGCGCAGGGATCGTCGCGGATTCGACCGCGGAATATGAGCAGCGTGAGTGCGAGGCGAAGAGCGGCGCATTGCTCGCCGCCGCCCGCGAGGCCGTCACCATCGCGCGCGATGGCCGCTTCGGACAGTAGGCGTCAGCGGCAGGCGCGCCATCCGGTCGCGCCGCGTTCCGCCTGATCCAGGTGGAAATGGTCGCGGTGCGCGGCATTATAGTCGGGCGACAGGACGGTCGAGAACAGGTCGCATGCGCCGTCTCGAACGGTGCGCAGGAACTCGGCTTCCTTGTCCGTACCCTTCCAGTCCTTCACCACGCTGATCTGCCGCCCGCCCTTCAGGACGAAGGCGGAGACATCGATCGCATCCGCTGTCGCATGCTCGCTGAAGTCGCCTTGACTGCGCCCATACATGCGGCGGCAACTATAGCTGCCAAGATGCCGGATGCGCACGACCGGCTCGCCATAGATGCGCTGCGCGGCGGGTTGCACGACCTGCCATTCCCACAGCTTGAGCGCGGCCACAACCGGACAGGATGGCGCAACCGCCGCCGGAGACAAGGCGACCGCTTCTGCCGCGGGTCTCAGTCGCACCGCATCGGTATAGGCGCATTGTCCCTCCCCGCCCGGCTTGGTCGCGACATAGGCAACTCCCGCCCGGTCTAGTAACGCGCGACACTCCGCTGCATCACCCGTCAGCGCCGCCAGCTTGCGCCCCGTGAACATGCCGATAGGCTGCGCCATGTCGAGCGTCGTCCAGGGCAGATCCTGCGGCCTCTGCCGGAATGCCGCGAAGGCCAGAAGAAGGATGAAGAGGATCGCGCCGAAGATAAGCAGGCGGCGGAGTGTCACATGGATGCGGCGCATCCGCTAACCACGCACGGCGCGCTCCATCGGTTCCGCCGTGACCGGATAGCCCAGATGCCCCGGGATACAAAGATGCGGCCGTCCGTCCCGCTCCTCGATCCAGGGCCGGATCTTCTCGATCGGCGTTTCACCGGCATGTGTAACGAGCGCTGCAAGATCACCATATCGCGCCAGCCGCTCCAGATTGCGCCGGGTCGGATAGATGATGCGCGCCTGCCCTGCATCGGCCCGGCGCAAAACATCCTCTGCACTGGTCCAGACCAGACTGACATTCTCTGTGGTATCGACGGTTGCGAGCTGAGTGTCCGGCGCCTTTGCCAGATAGAAGCGCGTATCGTAGATGCGCCGTGCGTTGTCGGATAGCGCCGGATGCCAACGCGAGAACGGCGTCAGCGCATCCAGATCGAGCGTCAACCCATTGCGATCGAGCAGGTCGCCGAACGCAAGTCCCTGCTCCAGCCCATCACGCAGGCGCAAAGCCATCGCAGCATCCGCCCCACCGATGCCGATCGCCAGGCCCGCCTCCTCCACCGTCTCGCGGATGGCGGCGATCCGCGCCGCGCTCTCTTCGATATCCGTTACGCCCAGTCGGTCGGCAAGCGCGATATCCTTCGCATCGACGCCGCCGCCGGGAAACACGAGTGCGCCGGGAGCGAAGGCCATCGTCTTCGCACGCTCCACCATCAGGAATTGCGGCGGCAGATCGACACGATCGCGCACGATCACGATCGTAGCCGCAGGCCGCCCCGCATCTTCATCCAACACTGTCATGAAGCCGCTCTAGTCCCGACAACGGCATCCGGTAAAGTCTTTGGCGGTAAAGCCTTCGGGCCATTCCAAAGGAGGAATGGTGGAGCCGAGGGGGGAAGGCATTACGAACACCGAGCCCCCGCAAATCCGCCATTTTCTGCCTCTCCGCGTATCATCGTGTAACAGCCCTGTGTTACACCACAAGGGCCAAATTTTTTGCGTGGTCGGTAGTAGAGATCAACTTCGGCATCCTGTATAAAACCACGCAATATCAGGTGCTTAATTGCTCCACTTCCTCCATTTTTCTCCCTTCTATCTACGATCTACACTCGTCACGTTTCGTTGACATGGGTATTGACGAGTTTCCCATCCTCAAAGCGACAAAGCGCGCGCAGCCGGACTTCTAAGTTGAAGCTGTTCTTTGCCGTCAATCCGATGGTGAACGTCGCGCCATGCTCATCTTCGGTGAAAGACGTATCGAATATGTCGAAGTCCGCTGTGCTGGGATGGGATAGCTGCCGCCTGATTGCTTCTTCGCAAGGTTCCAGCGCAGATGAGCGGGAGAGAGGCGCGGGCTTCTCCACGGCCGCCTCTTTGGACGAATTGGTTGCATCATCGGGCCATAGTGCGACCGCCAGCACCAACATTATTCCTGCGGTGATAAAGCGGCCGGGGTCGGAAAATGACGGCTTTCCTCGCGCTGCCTGTTCTCGATGTGACCGGGTCCAGAGCAATGACGCCGCGAGGGCGAGGAAAAGCGCCGAGAGGAAACCGCCGAATACCAGTAGGGTAACCCCGGCTGCCGTCAAGGCTACGAGCGCGAGCCATTCGGATCGGTCAGGTTCCCAATTTTTGGCAACCGGGTGCACAGGCGCAGGTGTTCCGTTCTGGTCAGCACTTGGCTTGCTGTCTTGAGTGTCGCTCATGTTACAGCCCCGTTGCCGCTGCGGTGGGCAGTGGAGCATAAATGAGATCGCAGCCCGCTGTGCCCCAGTTGCTGAACTGGATGCGATTGCCACGCGCCTTGTCCAGCCAGACGTTGGTTGCGATCATTCCCCCGGACCGGGATGTCGGCTGGCCATAGACGCCCACGAGGTCTCGATTAAGAGCGAAACACGCATCCTCGTCCTCGCTGGATAGGTTGACCTGATTGAGCTTCCCGCTCTTGAACCAGAAGCTCGCCTTCATCGACTGGCCATTGGCGCTGTAGGTGCCCACAGCCTCCTTGGTGCCGATACGCAGCGTTGCGTCTGCTGCGGGATCTGAGCGGCTCGCCGCCCCCTTGCTCGCGACGATCACCTGATCCGGCGTCATTCCCCATCGAGTATATTGCCAATGCGCCTCGGCCGGTGCGGCTATCCCCACCACGACGACAAGCGAAATCTGCCATGCTCGTTTTCTACTTTGCATCACTACCCCCTGTGAACTCGGACACAGCGATTAGAGCATAAAAAGCAGCAATATGCATCCCATGGTATTCATATAGAACTCTTTCGGCTGTAGAAATTTGGCTGCGCGGCTGGCCGATGGTGCCTATGGACCAGAGCGAAATCGAGAAGGCGGATGCCGAGCTATGCAAGCGTTTCGCTGCTAACGTAAGACGACTGCGACGCGCCTCAGATAAATCGCAAGAGCAGCTCGCCGAGGATGCGGGCGTGCATCGCACATATATTTCGTCGCTCGAACGCACCGGCCAGAGAAATCCCACCATCAGCGTGGCAACCCGCATTGCGGGTGCGCTGGGTGTCAGCTTGAGCGAGCTGCTTGATTAAAGGAGATCACATCTTGCAGGGTATCTGCCGTCACCCAACCAAAGCTTTCGCAGATCAAATCGAGCTTCGCGCCACGGATGAGCGGAAACGAAGATGCAAGCCAGCCCTCTATTTCCTCGTCATTGCACCGGCCTTCTGACTTGTAGGCCAGCTTGTTCCAATTCTTCAACGACAGGCCCACCTCGATATGATCGCGCAAGCGAAGTGAATATCCGAGATGCTCAAATTCATCCGTGACAATTTGCACATCTTGCTTGCTCATGGAAAATGGCCCCGCACGATGACCGGAGAGATACGCAGCCAGAGAGTTATGTGCCCGCTGGGCCTGCGACATATTCGGTGCAAGCAAAATGATGTTATCACAGTAGACGAAAACCTGTATGCTCTCGTCCAAGTGATCCGGCAGATCATCCAGAAACACTGCGAATATCGCGTTCGACGCGGGAGAACCCTCCATTAAACCGGACGGGACCATTTCCAACATGTCCACAAAATCAGGTGATACTCTATTCACCTGCTCGTGGCTTCGCTCCCTGCACACGAACATATGGGTCCGATGGTCGATGGCCCCACGGATCAATGGTTCGGGCAGGTAGGGAAGTTCGTAAATTGCGTCGGCGTTGACGCTTTCAAAGGCATGGCGGATGTCAGCGACGACGACCGCTTGTTCGGGCGACACAATGGCTGCGATTAGATCGCTCACCTGCTTATGCCGCCCCCTGCCCTTCCAATCGCCAATATGCGGTCGTGGGCGATGCTGGGCGCAGATGAGTTCGCGGGCCATGACATGCCACATCTTTTCGGCAACCTCGAAGGAGCAAATCTTGCGATGGCCGGATGTGCTCCGTTCCTTAGGATGCAAATCTACCGAGCGCTTCCGCATCCGTCTGTAATCAGCGGGGGTATCCCACCGTTGCTGGCGTGCCGACCACCGCTCAATCGCTAGTGGCACGTCTCCCTGCTCATACCAGATGCCATACAGCACGGCAGATTGAACGGCGTGAGACGTGAGATAGCGTTCCGTCTCGCGTGCAAGCTGCCCAGCAGATATGGGGTTCGTCCGTGTGAGGCTGCGCCGACCGATTTGTCGAAGAAGCCTTCGGGCATAGCGTCGCTGATGCTGGAGCGTCATGCTTTCCGCCTTGCACCTGTTGCAACGGAACTGACGCCCTCCAAGCTCAACAGCCACACGTCCAGCGCCTCGCGCCTGTAATAGGCTGCCCTGCCGATCCTGATGCTGGGCGGCCCCCTGTGTGTTAGCTCCCAGCGATAGAGGGTGCGGGCAGTGACAGCCAAAAGTCCGGCGACCTCGTCGCGGGTCAACAGAGTTCCAGCGAGTTGTGACTGGTCCGCCATGTCGTTCTATGCCTCCGTTTGTCTATGAAAGGCATTTAAGCGGCGGCTACAAAAATAAGCATGACAACAAAATGTTGAAAAATGTCATGAATTTTCCCGCTTTGCCAGCTCGCGCGAAATCCAAAGCGTCTTTTCAATGTTCTCCGGGAAATCGCACTCCAACGCGGTGACTTCCTCAATCACGCGCGCAATTCGACGTGTAGCCTTCCATCCCTGCAATTCGTAATATGTTTCGTCAGACGTTGGCGGCCCGCTTCCAGCAATCTTGGGTCTCAAAGCATCGTGATGCTGCTCATAATCCCACGCTCGCCTAACATCTTTGTGCCAATCGTCGTCTGCATCGCCAATGGCTTCCAGCCGAACGCCGAGGCTTTTGCAGGCGGCGATAACTGCCTGACGAAACGAAGGAGCCTTGTAGTCCATTGCAAGAGCGCCTTCTTGCTGCGCCGAGGTGACGCCTTCCGCCTCCTGAGAACGCTCGGCCTCCTCACGCTTGCGACGCGCCGCGAAGTGGGATTGCTCAGCTTTCAGATAAAATCTGACAATCTCATCCAAGATATTCCGCATCGCGTTCGGGGAAGATGGGCAATCATATCCGCGTGTTGCGGCTCTATGCACCTGCCCGCGCAATTCGATGCACGCCAGCATCGCCCACGCCGGGGGAGAAAATGGATGTTCACCGATGGCAAGCGCTAGAAGACGGTAGTCCGGTTTTCCCTCGGCCTCGGACTGTAGGAACCTCTCTTCGGCGGTGGCGATTTCAAGCGCCCCGCTTTCTTTCCGTTTCCGCCCCACTTGATATGCTCCCCGTCAGCGTTCAAGGATTGGCCTATTTGCTTACAAATGCTCTCAGTCCCGCAAGCGGTCGGCCAACCATGACGGGTAGCTATGTGCGAAAGGCCGCCATTGTGACAATGGGCAGAGCGTCAGATTTCTGGCCCAGCCAACGTGATTGAGCTTGTCGAGAAGGCGCAACCAGCGCTCGGGTCGAACAAACCGCGCATGGAGCGTTTGGTGGCATCTTCCGCAGCACCCGAAGCCCGTCAGCGGAGCGGAATAGTCTTCCAGATGTAAGGTCATAGCACCGGGCGTGCGCGGGGTGTCGAAACCGCATATCGAGCAGCACGCGGGCCGAGCAATCAGACCTTGTCGAAAGGCCGCCTGTTGAATTGGTATTGTGGCCTGCCGTTCCTCCGGCGACCAGCCATTATACCATGTGCGGCACCATCCTCGGTGCATCAGGGCTGCGCAGTCCAACGCAACTGAATGATTGTCTCCACGATCCGGCCCGCCTGCGCCAGCCCATCGGCAAGGTTTGCGAAAGGGACCAGCGCGTGATCCTTCGTCAGACTGCGATGCTGCCCCTCAATTGCCAGCCCGTGCATATCTTCCAACAACGACGTGATGTCCGCGAAGCCTTCCTGCGACGATCTCATGCCGGTGCCTCAGACAATAGCCGATAGACCGAAGCCCGACCAATGCCGAGGGTAGCCGCAATCTGGGAGGCACCGGCCCCCGCCGCCTTCATCTCTCGGACCTGCTGAATTTTAGCGCGAGCGGTTGGCGCTCTCCCCCGATACTTACCCGCCGCCTTTGCCTTGGCTATACCCTCCTTCTGACGTTGGAG
>CAJYHD010000837.1 GCA_913773715.1 uncultured Sphingobium sp. | reverse complement strand
CAGCGGCTTTGCACGCAATGCGCTGCCCGAGCCGCTCCGCGCCGCGCATGACGAGATCGTCGACCTGCGCAACAAGCGTTACGCGCACGTCGAAGAGCATCATTCAGTCAACGACGAGATGAAGATCGTTGAGGAGGATGGTCGCTTCGTCGTCACGTTGGGCACGCGGCTGGGCGTCTACATTGGCGGCTCGAACGAATGGCCGAAGCTGGTCGACGCGCTCGACGAGATTTTTGCTGAGCGCGGTGCGAAGATCATCGCTAGATTACAGGCTCGTACCGGTCGCGAGTGGACGATCGCGCAGGGTTCACCGCGGGACAAGCTAGATGAAGGCGATAGGGGGAGCGATGAGTCCGTATGACCGGGCGGGTGTCGGATCGGTATGGCGACGCTGGGACCCCCACGTCCATGCTCCGGGCACGCAGTTCAACGATCTGTTCACTGGCGCTACCGTGTGGGAAGATTACATCGCGAAGCTGGAGACCATCACGCCGGCGCTCGAGGTGATCGGTCTCACCGATTATTATAACACCGACACCTATGCCCGCCTTCGCAAGGCAAAAGACGAGGAGGGTCGGCTTCCCAACTGCACGACGTTGTTCCCGAATATCGAGATGCGCCTCGGTCTTGGTACTGCAGCCGGCGCCTGGGTGAATGTCCACCTGCTCGTCTCACCGGAAGACCCGGATCATCTGACCGAACTCAACCGCATCCTATCGAACATCACCTTCACGGCGCTCGACGATCGCTTCAGCTGCACACCCGCTGACCTTACCAGACTGGGCTTTAAGGCAGACCCCGCCATCCGCGACGAGGGCACGGCTCGGCGCTTCGGCTCGACGCAGTTCAAGGTCAGCTTCGACCAACTGAAAGAGATTTTTAGCAGTTTCCGCTGGGCGCGGGAGAATATGGTCGTGGCCGTTGCGGCGGGGGCGGACGGCACCTCGGGGCTTCGCGATGGTGCCGATGCGACGCTGCGGCGGGAAGTCGAGAAGTTCGCGCGCGCGGTCTTCTCCGCGACGCCTGGAGATCGCGACTTCTGGCTGGGCCGGAAGCTGCCGGCCGAGGAATTCCAACGGAAATACGGTATGGCGAAGCCCTGCCTGCACGGCAGCGATGCCCACGAACTCAATCGCGTCGGCGCGCCCTATGGCAACCGCTTCAGCTGGATCAAAGGGGCGCCGACCTTCGATGCGCTTCGGCAGGCGTGCATCACGCCGGAACGGGCCTTCGTCGGCGAAGTGCCGCCGACGGGTGCGTCGCGATCGCAAGTCATCACCGGTGTGGCGCTCCGCGATGCGGGCTGGGTGGCGACACCCGACATTCCCCTCAACCCAGGCCTTGTCACGATCATCGGAGCGCGGGGATCGGGAAAGACCGCTCTTGCCGAACTGATTGTTGCCGGATGTGACGCCGTCCCGTTGCCCCTTGATCGCAACAAGCAGTCATTCCTTTGGCGGGCTCGGGAGTTTCTTCAAGACGTCGCCGTGCAGATTCGCTGGGCGGCGGGTTCGGCGGACGAACGATCGATCGCGGACGCGACGGAAGACGACATCTTCCAGATCAAACGGGTACAATATCTGTCACAGCAGTTCGTCGATCGGCTCTGCTCGTCGGATGGCGTTTCGGACGAGCTGCTTCGCGAGGTCGAGCGCGTTGTCTTCGATTCCCACTCGGTCAGCACTCGCGACGGTGCGACCGACTTCGACGCACTGTTGGATCTGAGGGCGGCGCGTCACCGCGAAGCCCGTAGCCGGGATGAAGCCGCTCTGATCAACCTGTCAGATCGGATCGGGGAAGAGATCGAGAAAACCAAGAGCATTGGCACGCTGCAGAAGCTCATCGCGGAACGCGAGCAGTCGGTGACTCGAGCCACGCAGGAGCGCTCAGCTCTGGTGAAGAAGGGCGATGAACAGACCGCCGCACGGCTGACTGACGTCAGTGCTGCGGCCGAGACCGTACGAAGCTATGTCCGGCACTTCAGTGTGCAGGAGCAGCAGCTCCTCACCCTGCAGGACGAGGTCGATGACTATCGGCGCAACCAGTCGCCTGAGACGTTGCGCCGGCTGCAGGCGAAGTTCGGATCGAGCGGCCTCAAGGATGCCGATTGGGATCCGTTCGGCACCGATTTCGTCGGCAAGGTCGGTGAGCTGCTGGCCGAGCGTCTGCAGAAGGCGCGTGCGAGCGGTGCGTCCTGGAAAGGCGTGGTCGCCGATCCCGCGGTGCCGCCCGCGCCGCTGGCACCGGATTGCGAGCTTGCGCGCCAGCCCCTGGCTACGCTGGAGCGCGAGATCCTTCGGTTGAGCCAGATCATTAACGTTGACCGCGCGACGCAAGACAAGTTTACGCAGCTCACCAACCGCATGACGAGCGAGGGCGATCTCGCCAAGGCGTTGAAGGAGCGCTTGGCGGATGCCAGCGGCGCGGCGCAGCGCCGGGAAACCCTGATTGCGGAACGGGCAACGGCCTATCGCAACGTCTTTGCGGCGGTCATCGCGGAGGAGCGCGTTCTCAACGACCTTTACGCGCCCATCAAGACGAGGCTCGAGGCGGCACCGGGGACGCTTGGCAAGCTGTCCTTCACGGTTCGACGGGTCGCGAATGTGCAGCAATGGGCTAGGGCAGGGGAGGCCTTCGTCGACCTGCGCAAGGCCATTGCTGCACATTCGCGACCCGTCGAACCGTGAAGGACAGCTTGCCAAGCGTCCCCGGTGCCGCCTCGAGCCTCGTCTTGATGGGCGCGTAAAGGTCGTTGAGAACGCG
>CAJYHD010000836.1 GCA_913773715.1 uncultured Sphingobium sp. | reverse complement strand
AGTTGATCATTGGTTCAATCCTTCACTCGTCCCTTAGCTACCTATAACGGACAAGTTCAAAAATCATTAAATCCCGGAATGCGCACCATTCCCGCATCCACGACCTGCGCGATGACGGGGTCTGACTTCTTGTCTTCCCGCACGCGGATCGCTTCGCCCATCGCGCCATCTTCGTCCGCGATCATCGTGCGCGATACGCTGAAGGCGGCGTTGCCCGCGATCAGCTGAACCGGGTCGCCGCGCTTGACGATCGTTTCTTTCGGCATGTTGCGCGGAGCCATGGCGCTGCGGTTGAAGGTCGATGCGGTGCGCGGCAGCGGACCGGAAGCCGCCGCAGCGCCACCCGCGACCAATGGCACGCGGATGCGCCAGTTGAGCGCAGCGCACTGGACCATCGCCGCGCCGAACACCGGACCTTCGACGGTCGGCGTGGTCGGGCAGGCGGCGAGCTTCAAACGGCGATCGACCGGCGCGGCTGGGCCGCCCGGTTCGCCGAGGTTCGCACCCACGGTCATCGCGACCAGGCTGTCGATGCGATCGAGATTCTCGAACTTCTGCTGCGCCAGCGCGGGCGTGGTCACGCCAGCAAGGGTTAGCAGGACGAGGATAAGTCGGAACACGGCGCATCTCCAGCTACTGTCTTGTTGGAGATTTAAGCAAAAGCCGTGCCAATAGTATTTGGATGCAGGATCAGGATGCGGGAGCGATCCGAATGACCTGCCCCCCGCCCTTCTTCTCCGCCTGATCCAGCCCGCGAATCTTCAGCCGATCCTGCGGCACGCCCTCGGCGCGCAAAGCCCGCGCCACTGCGCCCAGCCGCGCCGCTGCCAGATCCCATTGGTCGAACCGGCCCGATGATGCCTCGAAGCCAAAACTGTCCACTTCAATGTCGCTTTTGCCGTTGCGCAGCCCTTGCGCCACCTGCCCGATCCTTCGCCGCCCCACCGGTGTCAGCAGCGCCTCGCCCGACGCGAACAGGTCGTCGGCACGCAACTCCCGCGCCTGACCGATCGCCCGACCACCAAATTGCTGGGCGACGTTCGCCAGCATCGCGTCCCGCTTCCCCCCGCTCGCCTGAAGCAGCACGAAGAAGCCGAGCAGCAACAGCAGCAGGTCGGCAAAGCTCACCGCCCAGCGATTGCGCCGGGCAGTCGCACCAGATGCGATGGCGGTCATGCGACCTCGCGGATCGCGGCACGGCGGACCGGCGCGGTTTCCCGGCGCGCGATGGCGCGCATCCGCTCCACCACTTCGCGCTGCCAGGCGAGTTCGCGCTCCGACAGGTCGGCCAAGCGCGCAGCGATGGGCGCGGCGATCATGTTGGCGATGACGACGCCATAGAATGTGGTGAGTAATGCGAGCGCCATCGAAGGCCCAAGCGTCGCCGGATCGTTCATCCCCGCGAACATGCCGACGAGGCCGATGATCGTCCCCGCCATGCCGAGCGCGGGCGCGGCATCGGCGATCGAAAACCACAGCTTCTGTGCGGCGCCATGCCGTTGCGCACGATCGGCGATGGCCTGGGCCGCCCACAGATCGAACTGCTCGACCTTGTCGGCATTGGCGAGGCGGCGGGCTGCCTCGGCGATGAAGGGGTCGGCGGTCTTCACGCGGTCGGTGCAGGCCAGGCCGCGCAGCTGCGCCACCTGATCGATCTTGAGCATCGCGCTGCGCGCCGCATCGCGATCCCGCGCAGGGTCGGCACGCAGCAGCGGCACCAGCGCGGCAAAGCCCCGCGCCATCGCCTGCCCGCCATTCTGGAACAGCGCCACCAACGCGATGCCACCCAACATCGCCAGCAGCGTCAACGGATCGAACATCTGTCCCACAACGGCCATGCCCCGTCCCCTATTCCTCGCATAGAAATCGCCACGGCAATGACCTGCCGCCACCCGGCAATTTCTTGCCGTCCTTGCCGCCTCCACCCGCCAAAGCCCCATGTTCCGGGCTTTCCGCCTGCCGCTCTGCGTCACCCACGCAAATTGGCACGGCTCTTGCGGATATCACGCTGGATCGCCCGTCCCGGACGCCATCAGGCATCAGAACGGCAGGGCGACGAAAAGCTTTAGCGCCTCGAAAGGGCAAAAAATGTCGGTGGAAGATAGTCTGTTCGGGATACATGGAAAGGCGCTGGCGCTTCGCTCGCAGCGCCTTTCCCTGCTCGCGTCCAACATCGCCAACGCATCGACGCCCGGCTACAAGGCGCGCGACATCGATTTCGAAGCGGCGCTGAAAGAAGCCACCGCCCAGAAAAGCGGAGGCGCGGCGGATGTGTCGAAGGCCGTGGATGATTCCATGGGCTATCGCACGCCGCTCCAGCCCAGCCTCGACGGCAACACCGTCGAACTCAGCACCGAACAGATGCTCTTCGCGGAAAACGCGGTCAAATATCGCACGACCCTCTCCTTCCTAGAAGGGCGCATCAACACCATCAACCGCGCGCTGAAGGGAGAATGAGCATGAGCGCCTCTGGACCCATGAACGTCTTCGACATCGCCGGCCGCGCCATGAGCGCGCAGCTGCTGCGCCTCAACACGACCGCGTCCAACATGGCCAATGCGGGCAACGTCACCGGCAGCGAAAAGGACGCCTATCGCGCCATCAAGCCGGTGTTCGAATCCGTCACCGACAGCCCCGGCGTTTCGACCGTCAAGGTCAAGAACGTCATCACCACGGATGCCAAACCGACCAAGCGGCACGATCCCAACCATCCGCTCGCCGACAAGAATGGCGACGTGTGGGAAGCCGCCGTCGATAGCAACGCGGAACTGGTCGACATGGTCGAGACCGCGCGCATGTACCAGAACAACGTCCAGGTCTTGAACACCGCCAAGTCGCTGATGATGGAAACCATAAGGATCGGCAAATGACGACGACCACCGCAACTGACAGCGCGGGCCTTTCAGTCTATAATCCGACAACGGCCAAGGCAACCGGCAAGTCCGAGATGGGACAGGCCGATTTCCTGAAGCTGATGACCGCACAGATGCAGTATCAGGACCCCTTCGAACCGGTCGATAACGCACAGATGGTGTCGCAGATGGCGACCATCACGCAATCGACCGGCGTCGCGGAAATGAACTCGACGCTGAAGAGCCTTGCCAGCCAGTTGACCGGCACGCGCCTGGGCGATGCGGCAAGCTGGATCGGCAAGTCGATGCTGGTGCAGAGCAATATCGCCGCGCCCGATGCGGCCGGCGATTATGCCGGCCAGATCACCCTGCCCGCCGACACGGACAGTGCCAGCGTCACCCTGATCGACGGTGGCGGCAATCCCGTGAAGACGATCGAGCTTGGCGCGCAGAAGGCCGGTCCTGTCAACTTCTACTGGGATGGCAAGAACGACGCGGGCGATCGCGTTGCCAGCTCGACCCTTCAGGTGAAGGTCAATGGCGCGACGCCGACCAAGGTCGCGACCTGGGCCACCATCGCCGCCGTCCAGTCACCCGCCGACGGCTCCTCGTCCAAACTCATCACCGCGCTCGGCAGCTACAAGCCGTCCGACGCGCTGAGCCTCATGTAATCCCCCACCCACTCACCCCCTATCCTTTCACCCAAGGAGTTACGCCATGTCCTTTTATGTTTCGCTTTCCGGCCTCAAGGGCGCGCAGGCCGATCTGTCGGCCATTTCGAACAACGTCGCTAACGTGAACTCGACCGCCTTCAAGAAGAGCAAGGCGCAGTTCGGTGACATCTTCGCCGCCTCGCCGATGCAGACGACGCATCAGGTTGCGGGGCAAGGCGTCCGCGTCCTCGGCATCAACCAGCAGTTCACGCAGGGCACCGTCGAAACCACCGACAAGACGCTCGATATGGCCATCACCGGCGAAGGCTTCTTCACCGTGAAGGGCGACGATGGCGTCGTCAGCTATACCCGCAACGGCGCCTTCTCGGTCGATGACAATCGCTTCGCCGTCGACACGACCGGCGCGCGCATCCAGGTGCTGGCGGTCGACAAGAACACCGGCGCTCTGGTCGCTGCTCCCACTAACACCACGACGCCTGCCAACCTGACCGATCTCCAGATCCCCACGACGCTCGACGGTGTGGCGAATGCCGCCCAGCTCAACAGCGTCGGTGTGACAAAGGAAGGTCTGGTCTCAGCGATCTATGCCGACGGTTCGACCCGTTATCTCGGCCAGGTCGCGATGGCGACGTTCAATAGCATGGAAGGCCTGCGCCAGCAGGGCAACGCGCACTGGACCTCTACGGTAGATAGTGGAAATCCGGCGTTCGGCACCGCAAATACGGGCATGTTCGGCAGCATCAATTCCGGTTCGCTGGAACGCTCCAACGTCGACATCACCGACGAACTGGTCGCCCTGATCGCCACACAGCGCAACTTCCAGGCAAACTCCAAGGCGATCGAGGCCGCGAACACGCTGACGACCACCATCGTCAACCTGCGCACCTGATCGATTGAAGGCATAGGGAAGGTCAGTCCATGGATCGGCTCGTCAACACGGCTCTTACGGCGATGCGCGGCGCGATGGCGCGGCAGGCGGCAGTCGCGAACAACCTCGCGAACGCCAACACGGTCGGCTTCCGCGCCGAAGTCGCCAATGCCGAGACGCGCTGGATCAAGGGCGAGACCTTCGACACCCGCGCACAAGCGTCGGAACAGGTGATCGCGGCCGACATGGCGCAGGGCGCGGTCACCGCCACGGGCAATCCGCTCGACGTGGCCCTGAACGGCGATGCTTTGCTCGCCGTTCAGGCGCCGGACGGTCTGGAAGCCTATACGCGCCGCGGCGACCTCAAGGTGTCGGACAGCGGCCTGCTGACCACTGGCGACGGCATGCCCGTCATGGGCGACGGCGGGCCTATCACGCTGCCGCAACTCGACAGCGTCTCCATCTCCGAAGATGGCGGCATCTGGGGTGTGCCGCAGGGTGGCGACCCAGCAAACCCGCAGCGGGTCGACGGGCTGAAGCTCGTCAACGCAGCAGGATCCGGCATCGCAAAGGGCGTCGATGGCCTGTTCCGCGAAGTCAACGGCGGCGCGCTGCCGCAAGACCCGCTGGCGACCGTGACTGCCGGATCGGTCGAAGGCTCCAACGTCAACACGACCTACGCCCTCGTCCAGATGATCGAGGCAAGCCGCGCCTATGAAACGCAGGTCAAGATGATCGATACCGCCAAGCAGCTGGACGATGGCGGCGCCTCGCTCATGCGCCTGGATAGTTAATCTGGCACAAACCTTGCTTTTCAGCTGGTCATGATCGTCGTCCGTCAGGGACGCTGTTCGAGGAAGTAAGACTATGAGCAACGCCGCCCTTCACGTCGCCCGCACCGGGCTTGATGCGCAGAACACCAAGATGCGCGTGATCGCCAACAACCTGGCGAACGTCAACACGACCGGTTTCAAGCGCGACCGTGCCGATTTTGAATCGCTCGCCTATCAGCAGATCGTAGCGGCGGGTTCCAACTCGGACACCGAGAACAAGTTCGCCACCGGCCTGAACCTCGGCTCCGGCGTCGCGCTTCAGGGCACGAGCAAGATCAACACGCAGGGAACGCTGCAACAGACCGGCAATTCGCTCGACCTCGCGATCGAGGGTTCGGGCTATTTCCAGGTCCAGCGCGCCGATGGGTCGATCGCCTACACTCGCGCGGGCAATTTCAACGTTACCGCCGAAGGCACGGTCGTCACTAGCGATGGCCTTCCCCTCATCCCGCAGATCACTGTGCCGCAGGGCGCGACGTCGATCAGCGTGGGCAATGACGGCACCGTGTCCGCGACCTTGCAGGGCCAGTCGGAACCGACCCAGCTCGGCCAGATCGAACTTGCGAGCTTCATGAACGCCTCGGGCCTCCAGTCGATCGGCAGCAACCTGCTGGTCGAAACGGCAGCCAGCGGCAATGCGCAGGTCGGCGTTGCAGGCCTTGAAGGGCGCGGCGCGATCCGGTCGGGCAGCCTCGAAACGTCCAATGTCAACATCGTCGAAGAACTGGTCGACATGATCGAAACCCAGCGCGCCTATGAGGTCAATTCCAAGATGATCAAGGCGACCGACGAAATGCTCCAGTACAGCAACCAGAATCTGTGAGCCGGTTGATGCGCCTCCTTCACGCCTCCGTCGCTGCCGTCTCGCTGATCGCGCTTGCAACTTCGCCTGCCTTTGCCGGCAAGAAGAAGCGCGAGGAAGAACGGCAGTATTACGCGCCCACGATCATCGCGCAGCCCGCCGCCGTGGCCGCGAACGGATCGATCTTTCAGGCGTCGATGGGCTACACACCGCTCACCAGCGGCGCGCGCGCGACCAGCGTCGGCGACATCATCACCATCGTCCTTGTCGAAAAGACGCAGGCGACCAAGACCAACAGCGCCGACACGACGCGCAATGGCAGTTTCGGCCTGACGCCGCCGACCACTGGCCCGCTGTCCAAGCTCTTTTCGCCCACCGACATCGGCGCGAGCGGCCAGAACGCCTTCACCGGCAAAGGCAATGCGACCCAGTCCAATGCGCTGAATGGCGAGATCACCGTCACGATCGCGGCGGTCTATCCCAACGGCACGATGCTGGTGAAGGGCGAGAAGGCGCTGACGCTCAATCGCGGCGACGAGTTCATCCAGCTGAGCGGCCTGGTCCGTCAGGCCGACATCGGGCCTGACAACCGGATCGCTTCGACCCGCGTTGCCGATGCCAAGATCATCTACACCGGTCGGGGCGAGATCGCCCGCGCCAGCCGTCAGGGCTGGCTGCAAAGCTTCTTCTCCAAGATCAGCCCTTTCTGATGGAGCGCGCAACCGTCATGACCCGCCTGTTCCGCATCCTCCTGCCACTGCTGGCGCTGATCGCCTGGCCTGCTCATGCCGAGCGGGTGAAGGACCTTGGCACGTTCCAGGGCGTGCGCCCCAACCAGCTGACCGGCTACGGCATTGTCGTGGGCCTCGCCGGCACGGGCGACGACAGCATCCAGTATGCGACGGAAGGCATGAAGGGCGTGGTCTCGCGCTTCGGCCTCACGCTGCCGCAGGGCGTCAATCCGGCGCTCAAGAACGCGGCGGCGGTGCTGGTGACGGCGGACCTGCCCGCTTTCTCCAAGCCCGGCCAGCGCCTGGATGTCACCGTCTCGGCGCTGGGCAAGGCGAAGTCGCTGCGTGGCGGTACGCTCATCATGACGCCCCTGCGCGGTGCCGATAATGAAATCTACGCGATGGCGCAGGGAAATCTCGCTGTCGGCGGCCTCGGCGTCACCGGCGCGGACGGTAGCCAGGTGTCCGTCAATGTGCCGTCCGCCGGTCGCATTCCGGGCGGGGCGACGGTCGAGCGCGCGGTCGCGACCGGCTTCGACACCGCGCCGACACTGACCTTCAACCTCTCCGAAGCCGACCTCACGACCGCGCTGCGCGTCGCGGACGGCATCAACCGCGCATTCGGCGATCGCCGCGCACATGCCGTCGATGCGGTTTCCGTCGCGGTCGATGCGGCGCAGGGCGCGGAAAGCCGCATCATGATGATGGGCATGATCGAGAATATCGAGATCGCACCTGCCGATGCACCCGCCAAGGTCATCGTCAACGCCCGCACCGGCACCGTCGTCATCAACGGTGCTGTCAAGATCCATCCCGCCGCCATCGCGCACGGCAAGATCACGGTCAGCGTCAACGAAAGCCCCCGCGTCGTCCAGCCCGCGCCGTTCAGCCAGGGCCGCACCGCCGTCGAGCAATCGAGCAACATCAGCATCGACGAACAGAAAAAACCGATGATCAATTTTAAAGGTGGGGCCTCGCTTGCCGATATAGTCAAAGCGGTCAACGCCATCGGGGCTTCCCCGGCGGACATGGTCGCGATCCTGGAGGCGCTTAAACAGGCGGGCGCGCTCAAGGCCGAACTGGTGGTGCTGTGATGCAGGTGAACGGAACAGGTGCAGTCGGCGCAAGCGCCGCCCCGGCGGCGGGCGCGGAGACGCGCGCGGGGCTGCAAAAGGCGGCACAGCAGTTTGAGGCGATCTTCCTGCGCCAGATGATCGGATCGATGCGGTCGGCAAGCCTCGCCGAAGGCATCACCGATTCGAGCGCGACTGAACAATTCCAGTCGATGGCCGACTCCCGCACCGCCGATGCGCTAGCAGGCAAGGGCAGCATGGGGATTGCCGAGCTGCTGATGAAGCAGTTCGGCGCGCGCATGTCCGACGCCACCCAGCCGACCGCCTCCACCCCTCCGGCGGCAAAGGCTGACGGCAAATGAGCGACCTCTTCATCATCGGTGCATCGGGGACCAAGGCCTATCGCGCAGCGATGGCAGCGATTTCGGAGAATATCGCGAACGCCAGCACCACCGGCTATGCCCGTCGATCGGTGTCCACGAGCGAGTCGGGTTCCTCCACCTCGACCATGGCGACCTATATTTCGCGTGCCAACTTCGGCGGCACCCAGATCCGCAGCGTGGACCGGGCAAGCGATCCCTATCTTGACGCGCAGACGCGCAACACCGGCATGACGCTCGCCAACGCCAATGCGCGCTCGCGCTGGCTGACCGATACCGAAACCGCGCTCAACGACACCAGCACCGGCGTCGGCCAGCTGATAACGGGCATGTTCCAGAATATGGAAAAGCTCGCCGCCAGCCCCAACGACAAGTCGCTGCGCGTGACCACGCTCGACAGCATCAACCGCGTTGCCCAGTCCTTCAACCAGACCTCCGCCGACCTCCAGAAAGTGTCGAGCGGCATCGCGACGGAAGCGCAGTTTTCCGTTCGCTCAGCGAATGAAGCGCTGAACTCACTTGCCGACATCAACAACAGCTTGCTGCGCGCACAGCCGGGCACGTCAGCCTATGCGCAGTTACTCGATAGCCGCGACTCTGCGCTTCAGACACTTTCGAACAACCTCAACGTCACGATAAATTTCGGCGCGCATGACACAGCGCAGATCAGCTATGGCGGGCAGACGCTGG
>CAJYHD010000835.1 GCA_913773715.1 uncultured Sphingobium sp. | reverse complement strand
CATGTACCAGGTGAGGCCGACATCCAGCGTCGTCCCTTCGCCCAGCGGCATCGCGTAGCCGCCGATCAGGTCGAGTTCCATGTTCGATCCGCCGAACGTGCCCCAGCCCGACAGGTTGGACGCCCAGGTGCCGACATAGAGGCCGCTTTCATGGGTGACGGTAAAGCCCCCCTGCACCGCCATGCCGCGATCGCTTTGCGACACGCCGCGCAGACGATAATCCGACGTCAGTCCGACGCTGCCGGTCACGGTGATGGGCTTGGGAGGTTCTGCATCCTGCGCGAAGGCGGGTGCGGCGGAAAGAAGCGCCAGCGTGGCGCATGCGATAGTATACTTCATGAACATTCCCCTTTTACGAAAGAATGTTCCGTCCTGCTTCCGCGGCTCGACAATCGTGTTCGTCATCGATGCCCGCAGAGACACTTTCATTACGTCTATCCGGGCTGCGGGCAAACCCGTTTTTTATCGCAGATGCGAAATGAACCAAACCAACGTTGCAGGATCGACACGGTTTGTTGCTGAATTGTTTCTAATACGAATCAAAAAAAGCCGCCACGCTTCAGTGAAACGCGGCGGCAATGATGGTCGCCTGGAGGGGGGATGGTCAGGCGACGAGTTGGCGCATGCGGCCCGTGGCACCGAACAGTTCGACCGGCGCACCCGATCCGCGGCGGCGCTCGACCCACTCGCGCAGCATCTCTGCGCAGGTGTGATCGATGTGACCGAGACGTTCAACGTTGAGGATGACGAGACCGGCGGCGGGCAGCGATTCGAGCTTTGCCGACAGCTTGGGCAGCGTCAGGAAGGTGGCGCTCCCGGCAAGCGCGACTTCGCGCGCTTCGCCTCGATCCGCTTCGTCCAGCTTCAGGCGCAGACGGCTGGCATGGGGGACGAGTTCGAGCAGCGAGAGGCCGATACCGACCAGCACGCCGGTCAGCAAGTCCGTCGCGACGACGCAGATCAGCGTCGCGGCCCAAACGACCGCAGGCAGCGGACCATAACGGTGAAGCAGATGCCTGACATGATCGAAGCTCACTAGGCGGACGCCGGTGACGACGAGGATGCCAGCCAGCGCCGCCATCGGGATTTCCCGCAGCAGCCAAGGCAGCAGCGCGACGAAGCCCAAGATCCAGACGCCATGCATGATCGCCGACAGACGCGTCTTCGCGCCCGCCTGCACGTTGGCGGATGAACGGACGATGACGCCGGTCATCGGCAGCGCGCCCGCAAAGCCGCACAGCAGGTTGCCGACGCCCTGCGCCGACAATTCCTTGTTGTAGTTGGTGCGGACGCCATTGTGCATGCGATCGACCGCCGCCGCTGACAGCAAGGTTTCGGCGCTGGCGATGAAGGCGATCGCGATCGCTGTCGTGATGACAGTGGGGCTGAGCAACTGCGCCATCAGGCCATCGCCCGGCAGGCTGACCGCGCCGATGATCGATTCGGGCACAACGACGCGCGACACCGGCAGGCCGAGGAAGAAGGCGATCAGCGTCGCCGTCAGCACGCCGACAAGAGCGCCCGGCAGCAGCTTCATCGAGGCGGGGCGAATCTTCTCCCAGCCGATCATGCTGACGATAGTGATTATGCCGACCGCGAAGGCCGTTGCCGCATCCTGATTGCCAAGGCCCATGATCTGGCCCGGCATGGCGATCAGGTTGTGCAGGCCGCTCGACAGCGGCTTGTCGTCGAAGAGTACGTGGAATTGCCCTACGACGATCAGCACGCCGATCCCCGCCAGCATGCCATGAACGACTGCGGGCGAGATCGCGCGAAACCAGCCGCCCACGCGCAGGATGCCCGCAATCACCTGAATGGCGCCAGCGAGGATGAGGATGGGCCCCAGGGCCGACAACCCCTGTTCCCGCACGATTTCGAAAACGTTGACGGCAAGGCCGGCGGCCGGGCCGCTGACCTGCAACGGCGATCCGGCCAGCATACCGACGACGATACCGCCGATGATGCCGGTGATCAGGCCCTTTTCCGGCGGTACGCCGGATGCGACGGCGATGCCCATGCAGAGCGGCATCGCCACCAGGAAAACGACGATCGACGCCGTGAAGTCGCGGCTCAAGGTGCCGCCGGAAAGGGACTTTAGCATGGTTTACTCTGCGGCTTGTGCGTAGGCGGTTTCACCCGCCAGACGACGGGCATGGGGAAGCGCGACGGGAAGCGTTGCATCTTCACGCAGCGGGACGAAGCGGCCGGTCTCGCCATCGAGGCCTAGGACCTGACCCGCGTGGATGTCGACATACCAGCCATGCAGCGCGATCTCGCCGCGCGCGATGCCCGACGCGACAGAGGGGTGGGTGCGCAGGTGCGACAGCTGAACGACGACATTTTCCAGCGCCATGGTACGGAGTTTTTCGGCGGCATCCATCTCGGCGGGGTAATTGTCCTTGCACACCTTTTGCGCTGCGTGGCTGTGGCTGAGCCATGCGGCGACATTGGGCATGCCCGACAGGTCGGCGTCGGTCGCCAGCGCCTTCATCGCGCCACAATCGCTGTGGCCGCACACGATGATGTCGCGCACGCCCAGCACCATGACGGCATATTCTACCGTGGCGGTGACGCCGCCAAGTTGGCTGCCGCTCGGGGGCACGATGTTGCCGGCGTTGCGGCAGACGAACAGGTCGCCCGGATCTGCCTGCATGATCTGCTCGGGAACGATGCGCGAGTCGGCGCAGGAGATCATCAACGCCTTGGGGCTTTGCCCTTCGTTCGCAAGCTTGCTGTAGAGCGTGTTCTTGCTGGGATAGACATGCTTTTCAAAGCTGAAGACGCGACCGATAAGCTCGTTCATGGGATCCAATCCTTCTCGTTGCCATACCGGTCAGGGGGCGGACCGGCTTAAAATGAAGGATAGGAGAGCGGTTTTGCTGCGTCGCAGCGCTTTTGTTAAATTATATGTCTGAGTGTGTAAAAGGCCTGGAAGGCCAGCAACCTATTAAAATAATTCAATCATATTTCATCATCGCCGGTCGACGACCGCGCTGAACATATAGCCTGCACCCCGCACTGTAACAATCGGTGCCGCTCTGTTGCTGACACTGAGCTTGCGGCGGAGGCGGCTGACCAGCACATCGATGCTGCGGTCGGAGGACGGCGCATCTCGCACGCCCGCCAATTCCATCAAACGGGTGCGCGCGATGACCGTCTGCGGGTTGTCGAGGAACACGCCAAGCAACGCGAACTCGGCAGCAGTCAGGTTCACCGGGTTGCCCTTCGGATCCACGACCTCGCGGCGAGCAAAGTCGGCGACCCAGCCGTCGAAATGCGCCTGCGACTGGCGACGGACGCCGATCGCGCGTTCCCCCCTGCCCCGACGCAGCACGGCGCGCAGGCGGGCGGCAAGCTCGCGGCCGGAATAGGGTTTCGCCATATAGTCGTCCGCGCCCAGTTCCAGCCCGACGACGCGATCGACCTCCGAACTGTCGGAACCGACGAGGATGATCGGCACGTCGCTGCGTTCGCGTATGTCGCGACAGAGGTCGAGGCCGTCGGGTCCGCGCAAGGTCGTGTCCAGCACCAGCGCTCCGACGGGCAGGCTGTGGACGGCATTGAACACCTCGCCTGCCGATTTGGCGGGCTGGATGCGGAAGCCGACCTGTTCGAGGAAGGTGCGCGTCTGGTGCTGCAATTCGTGATGCGTTTCCGCCAGCAATATGAGCGTGGGGTTCATGCCGCCGCTGCGCCGTGGGGATGAGGGAGACTATGCGCCGCGACGCCGGTCATCGAACAGGAAAGCATCGGCATGATCCTCTGGTCAAAGCCCTTCGGTTTTCTGCGCATGATCCTGCCACGGGTGGACGAGCCAGGATTATGCGAGGTGCGAACCGGCCTGCGGCCCGGAACATTCATCCCGCCTGTAGCTGCGATGAATGTCTCGCCAATTTGCCAGAAGTTACAAAATATTTCCAGCGCGCGTCCAATATGGGCAGATTCCGCGTCAGGCAGGAACGAGGACGCCCGTCGATCCGGCCAGGTGACCGAGCAATGCCGACAGCCAGCGCGCGTCGGCGATCGCCCGATGACGCACCGCATAGCTGAGGTTGGCAAAGGCGATCGCGGCGGAGATGCGCGGCTCATCCGCGCCCTGCTCGTCGAACAAGGTCGCGGCATGCTCGATGACGAAGGGTGCAGACTGACCCGCCGCCGCCGCAAGCGTATCGAGCCAATATTGGTCGATCAGGCTGTCGGCCACGACGCGGCGGGGTCCGACGGTCTCGATCAGTTCGGTCAGAACCTGTGCGGGCGGCAAGCCTTCTGCGACGATTTGTTCGCGCGTCAGCCCGTGCAACGCCTGCGCCTCGTCGGTCCAGGTCCAGTTGGCCCAATCCGCACACGGCGCGATGATCCAGCTGCGCTCGACGCCGTCGCCCGCCACGCCGACCTCGATCGGATAGGATCGCCCATGACGTGGCAGACAGGATGCCTCGAAATCGATGGCGATGATGGTCACGCAATAAGGCTCCATGTCGATGCGTCGTTTGAGCGACGCATGCTTCGAAGCCCCCCATCGACCAGACCTATGTCAGTCCCGTGTCAGCCGCCACCCCCTTTGGCAAAAATCATATGGAACGCCATCGGCATGCGATAAAAGGGAACGGGACGCAGCCACAAAGCTTTGCTACCCCGTTACAAATCCTTGCCGAAAGTCGCTGCATGACCGTGATCGCCGCCTATCTCTACCGCAATGGCGAGCGTGTGCGGGAGGTGTCGATCAAGGAAAGGCTGCCGCCCAGTGCCGACAAGTCCGAGTTCGTGTGGATCGGCGTCGCCGACCCGACGGAGGAGGAAATGGCGACGCTGGCGCGGACCTATCATCTGCATCCGCTGGCGGTCGAGGATTCGATTAACGCCAATCAGCTGCCGAAGGTCGATATCTACGCCGACCAGTTGTTCGTCGTTGCACGGACCGCGCATCTGGAACGGGAAACGATCTGCTATGGCGAAACGGCGATCTTCATGGGCGAAGGGCATATCATCAGCGTCCGTCATGGATCGGCCCGCGCGCATGTGACGCTGCGCCGCGAACTGGAGGCCGCGCCGCATCAACTGGCGCAGGGCATCGATTATGTGCTGCACGCGATCCTCGACTTCATCGTCGATGGCTATCTGCCGATCATCGAGGGGATCGAGGAAGAAGCGCTCGCCATGGAGCAGCATATGATGGACAGTTTCCTTGGCCGTGACGAGATCACGCGCATCTTCAACCTGCGCCGCCAGCTCATCCGCTTCCAGCGTATCCTGACGCCGATGCATGAAGTCGCGACCAAGTTCGTGAAGATCGACCTGCCGTGCATCGACAAGGACGCCCGCCCCTATTTCAGCGACGTGCGCGACCATGTGAAGCGGGTGGAGGTGATGGTCAGCGACTTGCGCGAAATCCTGAGCAGCGTATTCGAATCGAGCAACCTGCTGGAGCAGCAGCGCACCGGCGACATTACGCGGCAGCTTGCCGCCTGGGCGGCGATCCTGGCAGTGCCGACCGCGATCGCGGGCATATACGGCATGAACTTCGAATATATGCCGGAGCTGAAGAGCCGCTACGGCTACTTCATCGTGCTGACGGTGATTTTGGTGATCTGCGGCATTCTCTACCGCAAATTCAAGGCGCTCAAATGGCTATGAGCGCCTCGATGGCCGCGCAGCTTAGAGGCGCGCGGCGCCGACGGCGGGTGTGGTCGCCGCGACAGCGCTGGTGCTGATCGCAGGCGCTTCAGGCTGGTGGAACGCGAACATCGCCACGGCGCCGACGCCGAATCCACCCAGGAAGCGGAGGAACAGATCGGATTTCAAAAACGCCTTCATGGCCAATGCCCTTCTTAAACATTTCGTGCGACCGTGACGGTCGGGGTAGTAGGTTGCCGTGCCTTACCCTTGGCTGAATGGCCTTTCGATGCTGAGCGACATTCGACAAGAACACACCCGGAACCGACCAACGGGATTTACATGGCGATATAAGTTTCGTTACGAAACGCGACATAGAAGTCTGTCCCGTCTTTGACAAGACGGTGACAGTGGAAAAAGACCGTTTCCATTTGCGAGCAAAATGCTGAGGCGGGCGCGCCATTGCCCCCCTCACAAAAACCGCAGCTTATTTCAGCGCAGCGCAGGCTTCCTGGATGCGGGTACAGGCCTTCTTCAGCACTTCGTCCGATGTGGCATAGCTGATGCGGAAGGCAGGCGAGAGGCCGAATGCCGCGCCATGGACCGCCGCGACCTTCGCTTCGTCGAGGAAATAGCCGATCAGCGCTTCGTCGCTGTCGATCCGCTGTCCCTTGGGCGTCGTCTTGCCAATCACGCCGCTGGCATCGGGATAGACATAGAAAGCGCCTTCGGGCGTAGGGCAATCGAGGCCCGGCGCATCGTTCAGCATCGACACGACCATGTCGCGGCGCTTGCGGAACACGCCGTTGCGTTCCTCCAGAAAGTCCTGCGGCCCGGTGAGCGCAGCGGTCGCCGCTGCCTGGCTGATCGAGCAGGGGTTACTGGTGGACTGCGATTGCAGCTTGCCCATCGCCTTGATGATCCATTCGGGACCGCCCGCAAAGCCGATGCGCCATCCTGTCATGGAGAAAGCCTTGGAGCAGCCGTTGACGGTCAGCGTGCGATCATAGAGGTCAGGGCAGACCTGCGCGATCGTGGCGAAGGGCGTGGGTGCGTACCAGACATGCTCATACATGTCGTCGGTCATCACCAGCACATGCGGGTGACGCAACAGCACTTCGGCTAGCGCCTTCAGCTCGTCCGCCGAATAGGCCGCGCCCGACGGGTTGGATGGCGAGTTGAGCAGCACCCACTTGGTGCGCGGCGTGATCGCGGCGTCCAACTGCGCGGGCGTGATCTTGTAGCCCTGGCTCGCGGGTGCTTCGATGAAGACGGGGGTGCCGCCCGCGAAGTTCACGATGTCGGGATAGCTGACCCAGTAGGGCGCGGGGATGATGACCTCATCGCCTGCGTCCACCGTCGCGATCAGCGCGTTGAACAGCGTGTGCTTGCCGCCGGAGTTGACGCTGATCTGGCTGCGCTTGTAGGTGAGGCCATTGTCGCGCTGGAATTTGAAGGCGACCGCTTCCTTGACGTCCACGGTGCCGTCGACGTCGGTATAGCGTGTCTGGTTGCTGCGGATGGCGGCGATGCCCGCTTCCTTGACGAAGTCGGGCGTGTCGAAATCCGGCTCGCCCGCCGACAGGCCAATCACGTCCACGCCCTCGGCTTTGAGCGCGTTCACACGGGCGCTCATAGCGAGCGTGGCGGACGGCTGGATACGGCCCAGGGCGGCGGAAGTCTGGCTCATGGCAACAATCTTTCTCAAGAATCCCATTGCCCGCAAGAAACGGACGCGACGCCCCTTAGAGCGCTAGGGATGGATGGGCAACCGCCAGATGGGGCGGATTGGCTTTGCGGGATGAAAGGCGTGCTATGACGCCAGCGTTGCGGCGACCATGCCGCGCGCCGCGTTGCCAAGGAAGAAGCCGTTCTCCAGATCGCGAACGCGCAGATCGGCCTCGACCGCTTCGCCCATCTCGATGAGGCTCTGGCGCAATATACCGGGCAGCAAGCCGCGCGAGAGCGGCGGCGTCAGCAGCTTGTCGCCCCGCTCGACGAACAGGCAGGAAAAGCAGCCTTCGGTAAGGTAGCCCGCCTCGTCCGTCATCAGCACTTCATAGGTGCCGCCCCGTTCCAGCGCGTCGCGATAGATGCTGCGGTCGGTGGTCTTGTGCCGCAGTCGCAGATCGTCGGCGCTGGCGTGACGCTGCACCACCGCGACCGGCAGGATCGCCTGGGGCCAGGTGCGATGGTCCCGCACCTCGATCGCGATTGATCCCTTGGGCGAGGCGAGCAGGCGCACCCGGCTATGGTCGCGCAGGCGAAAGGTCGCGGCCTGAAGCTCGTTGCGCACCTCATGCCGGTCGAACGCGAAGCCCAACGCCTGCGCACTCGCCTTCATCCGCGCGAGATGGAGTTCCAGCAACCTTATGCCTTCGACCGGATCGAAGGCCATGGTTTCGAGCAGGTCATACCTTGCTTCTGTTTGCGACATCCTTGCATTCCAAACCCTTGACTGCGATCAAGTCAAGCGCCGGTTGCCGCCAGCGTCAAAAAGCGGCCCTTGGCGAGACATTCGGCCCATTCGGACGCACGATCGGAATCGGCGACGACGCCCGATCCCAGACCCAACCGACCGATCCGCCCCCCGTCCTCCGCAGTGACCGTGCGAATGGCGACGTTGAAGGCGGCGTTTCCTTGCGGATCGATCCAGCCCATCGAACCGGTATAGGCTCCGCGCGGGAACGGCTCGACCTCGTCGATGATCTCCATCGCCCGTACCTTGGGCGCCCCGGTAATCGATCCGCAGGGGAACAGCACGCGCAGCGCGTCGACGGGCGAGAGGCCGGGCAGAAGCTGGGCGCGGACAGTGGACACCATCTGATGCACGGTCGGATAGGTTTCGACGGTGAACAGGTCTGGCACGACGACGCTGCCCGCGCGTGACACCCGCGACAGGTCGTTGCGGAGCAGGTCCACGATCATGAGGTTTTCCGCGCGCTGCTTGGCGTCGCTGGCAAGCACGCGGATGCGCGCTGCATCCTCCTGCGCATTCGAGGATCGCGTCGCCGTCCCCTTCATCGGACGTGCGCTGATCTGGCCGCGCGACAGCGTGAAGAAAAGTTCGGGGGAAAAGGACAGGATCGTCTGCGCGCCGGTCCGCACGATGCCGCCATAGCCTGCCGCCGCGTGGGGGCGGATAGCGGCATAGAAGGCCATTGGGTCTTCGGGCAGATCGATCTCGCAGGGGAAGGTGAGGTTCACCTGATAGATGTCGCCCGCGCGGATATAATCCTGCACCCGAGCGAAGGCCACGGCATAGGCGGCCTCATCGATAAGCGGGCGGAGGATGCCGGGACCGGGATCGGGCGCGGGGAGCAGCGTTGCCACTTCGTCAGGCGCGATGAAGCGCACCCCTTCGAACAGGCCGAACCAGAGCAAGGGCGTCGCTCCGGACCGCGCTTCATGCCGGTGCGCGACGGGGGTGAGCCGATCCTCCAGCGCCAGCCCTGCCTCATAGCTGATGAAACCCGCGACATGCAGCCCTGCCTCGCGCGCCTCGCCGATCCGGTCGAGCGCGGGCTGGACATGCGCCATAGTGTCGGCAGCGATGACCGCGACGGGATCTCGATAGAGGCGCGCAGGCGACGCATCATGGACGCGCGCATCGTCGAACAGGATGAAGGGTTCGGACGGGCCGGGCAGACGCATGGCGCTCTCTTAACAGGCTTTGACGGTGGTGAAAGAGGCCCCGGCCTTGCGCCTCTGTTCATCCTGAGCTTGTCGAAGGGCGTCACGTCTGCTCAAGGATTGGCATGACGGAACCAGCACAAGAGCAC
>CAJYHD010000834.1 GCA_913773715.1 uncultured Sphingobium sp. | reverse complement strand
CGGTGCCGATCGGCACGGGCGAGTTGCGGATGATCCATTCGCGCGTGTCGTGGATGTTGCGCCCCGTCGACAGGTCCATCACCGTGTCCGCGCCCCAGCGGATCGACCAGACCAGCTTGTCTACTTCGGACGCAACATCGGACGCGACGGCGGAGTTGCCGATATTGGCGTTGATCTTGACCAGGAAGTTGCGACCGATCGCCATCGGTTCGCTTTCGGGGTGGTTGATGTTGTTGGGGATGATCGCGCGGCCCCGCGCCACTTCATCGCGCACGAATTCGGGCGTCACATAGTCGGGGATCGACGCGCCCCAATCCTGTCCGTCGCGCACATATTCGGCGAGGCGGGCGCGGCCCAGATTCTCACGCTCGGCGACATATTCCATTTCCGGCGTGATGATGCCGCGACGGGCATAGTGCATCTGGCTGACATTGGCGCCGGGCTTGGCGCGCAGCGGACGCTTGACGACATTCGGGAAGGGCTGGACGCCACCACTGCGATCCGGGCCTTTGAGGCCATTATCCTCGGGCTGGATCGCGCGGGCGTCATATTCCTCTACATCGCCCCGAGCCATGATCCAGTCGCGGCGCAGTGCAGGAAGGCCCGCCATGATGTCGATGCGGGCATTGGGATCGGTGTAGGGACCTGACGTATCATAGACGCGGACGGGCGGTTCGCCGCTGCCCGGCTCCAGGTCGATCTCGCGCATGGCGACCTTCAGCGGGCCGACATGGATTTTGCGGCTGCCGCGAATAGGGCCGGTGGTGACGCGCATCTCGGTGCGGGCGGGAAGATCTGCCATGGGGATACCTTTCAGACGATGATGGTGGCGCGGCCAGTGAGGCCAGCGAGGAAGAGAAGGAGGCCGAGGACTAGAGCGATGATGGCCCAGATTTGGATGAACCCGATCGACCAATGACCGATGCGGATCAGCGGACCGGGCGCCGCGAGCAGCAGCGCCCCCTCGATCAACGCGACATAGCCGATCAGGCTGACGATAATGGCGAGCGGATCGGTCCAGATGCTGTGGATCAGCACCAGTGTCGCGCCGACTGCGAAGACGGCGAAGCCCAGCGCCACGACGAGGCCGGGCGAGCGGTTGAGGTCGTCGATCACGGCGCGCCAGCGATCGGGGGCTGCCAGGCCGCCGATGCCGATGACGATCATGTACAGCCCGAACATCTCGGCCAGGCGCAGCGTCAGAACGGAAATCGTGTCCATGATGGCCGCCTCTCGTTCGCCTCTGTATGGGCGAAGGGCGGGGGCGGTCTGCTGGTCCAACAAGCCGTTCCCTCCCTACGCCGGTGTCAACCAGATCAGGTTCAACGGGTCGCAGCCACATCAGCCGCCTCTCAACCGTCTGTGGACGGTCCCCCGGGGATGCTGGACAGGGTAGGGATGAATCGGCACAAGGTCCAGCATCTTATGTTCGATCCCTCGATACCGCCGGACCTCAGCACCAAAGCCGGACGCAAGGCGTGGCGGCATGAATATCGCATGGTCGCCGTCCGACCGCGCCGCTGGGGGCTGTGGCTGTTGACGGCGGGATTCCTGTTGCTGGTGATGCCCTCAGCCTTCGACATCCATGCGATCTTCGGCGTGTCGCCCAGCCTGATCGGGATCGGGCTGATGATCGCGGCGTTATCGTTGCTGATCGCGGGCGCGGTGCTGCGGCGGCGCTATCGACGGGGGCGCATGATGAGCGGGGGACAGATATGAAGAGGATATTGAGCTTGGTTTCCGCTGCCCTTCTGACCGGCGCAGGCGCGCCGCCTGCTTCCAAGGACACGCCCGCCGACGATCCGTTCGTCTGGCTGGAGGACTGGACCGGCCCGCGCGCGATGCAGTGGGTCGAGGCGGAGAACAAGGCGACGGTCGACGCCTTCCAGTCCGATCCGCGCTACAAGGATTATTATGCGCAGGCGCTGGCGATCGCGTCGGCCAAGGACCGGATCGCGATGCCGATGCTGATCCACGGGCGGGTCTATAATTTTTGGCGCGATGCCGATCATCCTCAGGGAATCTGGCGCTGGACCAGCGATGCCGATTACGCGACCGCGACACCGAAATGGACAGTTGCGCTCGATCTCGACGCATTGTCGAAGGCGGACGGCAAGAAATGGGTATGGAAGGGCGCGACCATCCTCGATCCCGAGGAAAAGCTGGCGCTCGTCAACCTGTCGGACGGTGGTGAGGACGCGGTGTCGCTGCGTGAGTTCGACCTGTCGACCGGCGAGTTCGTGCCGGGCGGCTTCGATGTACCTACCTCTAAGCAGAATGAAGGCTGGCTCGACAAAGATACGATCCTGCTGGCGCGCGACTGGGGCGCGGGTACGATGACGGCATCGGGCTATCCCTTCGTCGTCAAGGCTTTGAAGCGCGGGCAGCCGCTGTCGGCGGCGCAGGAAGTGTATCGCGGCGATTCAAGCGATCAGGTCGGTACATTCCCGATCATCCTGTCGGACGGGTCGGGCAACCGCGCCGCCTTCCTTTACCGGGGCGTCACCTTCTTCGGCAACGAAACCTATCTCGTCACGGACAGCGGCGTGAAGAAGCTGCCGCTGCCCGCCAAGAGCAACCTGCAAGGCATGGTCGACGGACAGGTGCTGATCCAGACCAGTGAGGCTTGGACCAGCGGCGGCGTGACGGTGCCGACCGGTTCGCTCGCCGCCGTTCCGTTGAAGGCCTTGCAGGCGGGCGAGACGCTGAGGCCGCAAATCCTGTTTGCGCCCAACGCCCGCCAGTCGATCGACGGCGTGGCGGCGACGAAGGGCCATGTCATCCTGTCGATCAACGACAATGTGCGCGGACGCGTGCTGGTGCTGACGCCCGGCGCGAACGGATGGACGAGCAAGGCGGTGACCCTGCCCGACAACGCCACCATCTCGATCGCCACGGCCAGCGACAAGAGCGACAAGGCCTATCTGTCCGTTGCGGGCTTTCTTGCGCCAACGACGCTCTGGTCGATCGATGCGGCTGATCCTGCGCCGACCCAAGTGAAGGCGATGCCCGCGCGCTTCGATGCGGAGGGGCTGGTGGTCGAGCAGTTTGAGGCGACATCGTCCGATGGGACCAAGATCCCCTATTTCATCGTCCATGCCAGGGACATGAAGAAGGACGGCAGCACGCCGACAATCATGACCGCCTATGGCGGGTTCGAGGTGCCGATGACGCCTAGCTATGCCGCCATCACCGGCAAGCTGTGGCTGGAGCAGGGCAACAGCTTCGTCCTCGCCAACATCCGCGGCGGCGGCGAGTTCGGACCGGCGTGGCATGAGGCGGGCCTCAAGACAAAGCGCCAGATCATCTATGACGATTTCGCGGCGGTGGCGCAGGACATCTTCGCGCGCAAGCTGTCGTCGCCCGCCAGGTTCGGCATCTACGGCGGGTCGAACGGTGGATTGCTGATGGGCGTCGAGTTCAATCAGCATCCCGACCTGTGGAACGCCGTGGTGATTCAGGTGCCGCTGCTCGACATGATCCGGTACGAACAGATTGCGGCGGGCGCGTCGTGGGTCGACGAATATGGCAGCGTGTCGGTGCCAGAGGAGAAGGCGTTTCTCCAGAAGATCTCGCCCTATGCCAACATCCGCAAGGGTGTGAAATATCCGACGCCCTATATCTGGACCACGACCAAGGATGATCGTGTCGGTCCGCAGCATGCCCGCAAGTTCGCAGCGCGGTTGAAGGACTATGGCATCCCCTATCATTTCTATGAAGACACTGCCGGTGGCCATTCGGGCGACGCCGATATCGAGCAGGGCGCGCGATTGCAGGCGATGCAGATGGTCTATTTCAGCCAGCGACTGGAAGGCGGAAAGTAGGACAGGAAAAAGGGGCCGGATCAGCGGCCCCTTTTGCTCTTAAGGTCAGAGGCCGAGTTCGGCCTTGGCAAAGCTGCGGATATGGTCGCCCAGATCGTCCCGCTCCAGCGCGAGTGCCAGATTGGCCTCGATATAGCCCGCCTTCGATCCGCAGTCGAAGCGGCGACCATCGAAGGTCACGCCATGGAAGGGCTGCTTGCCGATCATGGATGCCATCGCGTCGGTCAGCTGGATTTCGCCGCCCGCGCCCTTTTCCTGCGTTTCGAGGATCTTCATCACCTCGGGCTGAAGGATGTAGCGGCCGGGCAGGATGAGGTTGGAGGGCGCGGTGCCGAGCTTGGGCTTTTCGACCAGCCCCTTGACCTCGGTCAGTGCGCCGTCGCGCGCACCCGGATCGATCACGCCATAACTGGGCGTTTGTTCGATCGGGATTTCCAGCGCGCAGACGAGGTTGCCGCCGACCTTGTCATAGGCGTCGACCATCTGCTTCATGCAGCCTTGCCCCGGCGCGCCCTTCATGAACTCGTCGGGCAGCAGGATGGCGAAGGGTTCGTCACCGATGATGTCGCGCGCGACCCAGATGGCATGGCCCAGACCCAGCGGTTCCTGCTGGCGCAGGAACACCGCGTTGCCCGGATCGAGCCGGGTGCCTTCCAGTGCCGACAGATCCTTGCCGCGCTCGCGCTGCGTGACTTCGCATTCGAAGGCGATGTCGAAATAATCCTCGATCGCGCCCTTGCCGCGACCGGTTACGAAGATGAATTGTTCAATCCCCGCCTCGCGCGCTTCGTCCACCGCGTATTGGATCAGCGGGCGATCGACGACCGGCAGCAATTCCTTGGGAACCGACTTGGTGGCAGGCAGGAATCGTGTTCCCAGGCCTGCGACTGGGAAGACGGCCTTGCGAATCGGCTTGCTCAAGATGAAACCCCTTGGTTCGTTGTCCCCACGACGGGCACGGGTTTGCCGCAGTTGCGAAAAAGGTCAAGCGGCAGATGCTGCGATGCAGCCTAAGAAGGATGATCCGCCGGGTCGTTCAGACGGCGAGCAGCCTGTTCGCCACGCCTTCCAGCGAAGCGATTTCACCGTCGAGCTGCTCCAGCGTCACCAGTTGCAGGTTGTTGCGCTGATCGCGGCAGGTGAAGCCGCCCGGCTCGGGTTGCTGGAAACCCTGAATGATGAGCGCGCGGAACCGGTCGATCCGCTGCATGTCCCGCTCGATCGCGGAAATCTCGGTCAGGGCGCTTGCATTGCGGCGGTCGCGCATCGCCACCATCGTGCGCAATTCGGTCATGAGTTTGGTCATGCTTGGTCGGGTTCGCGCGCCGACGGTCCGAATATCGCCCATCGCTTCGCGCATGATGCCGATCTTGGCTTCCAGGCTCTGCTCCAGCATCGTCCAGGCGCACACCAGTCGCCCAACGGCGCAGAGAAGCGCCGCGTCTTCGGGCGCATATTTCGAAACCGCCTTCACATTCACGTCAGAAACCAGATGTACGCCCACGCCCCTTCACTCCTTTAGCGGGAGTCCTGCCCCCCCGCCGGTGCAAAAGGCCAGAGCGGCCGGAGCATCCCATAGCGGAGAAGGCACGGGTCATCGCGGGACGTGCAATATGGGCGGCGAGCTGAGCCTCGCTGTAATTCCTCGCAACGATCAGAAATCTATCGCGATTCCCTTCCGCTCCCAATCGCCATAGCGCACAGGGCTTAGTTTCTCGTCATGACGCGACGGCGCGTCCACCGGGTCGGGCGCAGGAACGGGCGGGCTTTTCGAAAGATGCGCGGGCGGCTTCACATGATCCGGGCGCTTGCCGTTATAGGTTCCCATCTGCCGGGCCTTTCGCTGCTGGGGCAGGGCGATTGCAGGAATCCGCACGCCATCCCATATTCCTGTCACAGCCGCTATCTGGGCGGCGAAGGAGTGAAGTCAAGTGAACGGGTTCAAGACGACCATGCTGCTGGCGGCGTTGACCGCGCTGTTCATGGCGCTCGGTTACACGCTGGGCGGCAGCGGCGGGGCGATCATCGCTTTGCTGGTCGCGGCAGGCATGAATCTCTTCACCTTCTGGAACGCGGACAGGATCGTGCTGTCGATGCACGACGCGCGTGAGGTCGATGAACGCACGGCGCCGGAATTTTACGGGCTAGTGCGCGAACTGGCGACGCGCGCCCGGCTGCCGATGCCGCGCGTCTATCTGATCGATCAGGATGCGCCCAACGCCTTTGCAACCGGGCGCGATCCCGAGCATGCGGCGGTAGCGGCGACGACCGGCTTGCTTGCGATGCTGACGCGGGACGAAGTGGCGGGCGTGATGGCCCATGAACTCGGCCATGTTCGCAATCGCGACACGCTCATCATGACGATGGTGGCGACGATTGCGGGCGCGGTGTCGATGCTGGCGAATTTTGGCCTCTTCTTTCGCGGCGGCGATCGGGAAGGGCAGAGCAACGTGGCGGCCAGCCTGCTCGCGGTCTTCGTCGCGCCTTTCGCCGCGATGATCGTACAGATGGCGATCAGCCGCACGCGCGAATATGGCGCGGATGCTGCGGGCGCGGAGATCAGCGGCAACCCGCATGCGCTGGCGTCAGCGCTGGCCAAGATTTCGGGGCAGGCGCAGGCGATCCCGAACCCGGTCGCGGAGCGCAATCCGGCGGCGGCGCAACTCTACATCGTGCCGACCCATGTCAGCGAACTCTTCTCCACGCATCCCGCGACGGAAAAGCGCATTGCGGCCTTGGAGGAGATCGCAGCGGACATGGGCGCGCCGATGGCGATGGCGCCTGTCGCCACTCTGTTGACCGAGGGCGCACGCGCTTCGGCGCTTTCCCCCGTCGCGACGCCCCGCCGCCACAGTGCGAGCGCGCTCGATCCCAATCGGCGGGGGTGACCGCCTGAGTGAAAGCGCGTAGGGCGAGGGCATGAACCGCCGATCTGCCCCGAAGCCCGATGATGTTCCTGGATTGCCTGCCCGTAAGGCGGCGCTGAAGCTGCTCGATGCGGTATTGCGGCGAGGGGAGCCGCTGGAACTGGCGCTGCATGGCGCGGCACAGGGGTTGCCGCAATCGGACCGTGCCTTGGTCCACGCAATTGCAGCGGAGGTGCTGCGGCATCTTCCCGATCTCGACGCGCTGATCGATGGCGCGACCAAGCAGATACTGCCCGATGATGCGAAGGCGCGCATGGTGTTGCGGATCGCACTGGCGCAAGTGCTGCGTCTCGGCACCGCGCCGCATGCCGCGATTGCCACCGCGTTGCCGCTGGTCGATGGCGGGCCGCGCAAGCTGGTGCATGGCGTCTTCGGAACGGTGGTGCGCGGCGAGCCGGTCCTGCCCGATCCGCCGACATTGCCGGCGCATGTCGTGGAGCGCTGGGCCGGGCAATGGGGGGACGCCATGCCGCAGCAGGCGGCGGTCGCCTACGGGCAAAGGCCGCCCGTCGATATCAGCCTGAAAGATGCAAGCGAGACAGTGAAATGGACAGAAATGCTGAAAGGCGTTTCGTTCGCACCGGGGCATATTCGGCTGTTGGACAGCGCAGTCATAGCCGACCTGCCCGGCTTTGCGGATGGGGCATGGTGGGTGCAGGATCTCGCGGCCTCCTGCGCGGCGCGTCTTCTGGGCGCAGGCGAGGGGCGCAATGTACTGGATTTGTGCGCTGCTCCGGGCGGCAAGACGATGCAACTGGCGGCGGCGGGCTGGCACGTCACGGCGGTCGATCAGTCGAAGAAGCGGCTGGAGCGGCTCCAGGAAAATCTGGCGCGCACCGGTCTGGACGCGCAAGTGACGCAGGCGGATGCGCGGTCATGGGAGCCGGAAGCGCCGGTCGATGCGATCCTGCTCGACGCGCCTTGCTCGGCGACCGGTATCTATCGCCGTCACCCTGACGTCCTGCACCGGATCGGCGAGCTCCAGATCGCGGAACTGGCCGATTTGCAGGCCGAGCTTCTGGCTCGCGCGGCAGGCTGGCTGAAGCCTGGCGGTCGGATCGTCTATGCGACCTGCTCGCTCGAACGGGCGGAGGGTGAAGATCGGATCGCCGCTTTCCTGTCGGCAAACGCGGATAATGCCGTCTCGCCGGCCAGGCCGGAAGAGCTGCCGCAGGGGATCGCACCGACAGCGGATGGACTCATCCGCACCCTGCCCGACACATTGGCGGGGGAGGGCGGCACGGACGGCTTCTTCATCGCGCGGCTGGAGCGGATTTCGGCCTGACGGCAGCAAATGATTGCTTAACCTGGGTTGCGGTAGCATAGCTGGCTATCGCTTGCCTCCAGGGGGTTTCATGCGTCCAATCGAACCGTTGCCGCTGCATCACAGCTGGCCGCTGCTGGCACTGGCAGAGCATATGGCGCCGGCTGTGCTGGACGCGACGGTGGCGGGCGACGCTGACGGGCTGGCGGATCGTGGAATTGGCCTTTGGCATTGCGACCTTGCCGACGATGCGCTGCGCTGGAGCGCTGGGGTGCACGACATATTCGGTCTTCCGCGCGGGATCATCGTGTCGCGCGAACGAGCGCTGGCGATTTACGACCCGGCATCGCGCGAACCGATGGAGCGGCTCCGCGCCTATGCGATCCGGCATCGGCGGGGCTTCACGCTGGACATCGATCTGATCCCGCCGGGTCGCCCCCGCTGTGCCGTGCGACTGGTCGCGGCACCAGTCCTGGGGCCATGTGGTGAGGTCATCGCTTTGCGCGGGGTCAAGCAAAGGCTCGCTGCGGACGTGGGGCAGTCGCGGCCCCACCCGCAGATATTCGTTTCGCTCTAGCCAGCGGACCGGAACCGCGCGCCGGACGTTGCTTGCCTTGGCAGATACAAGGAAGCAAAGATGGCGCGCATTTTCATCACCGGATCGACCGACGGGCTGGGGCAGGCGGCGGCGGTTTCGCTGATCGGTGCGGGGCATGAAGTGGTGCTGCATGCCCGGTCGGCCGAGCGCGCCGGATCGCTGGGCGGCATCGCTTCTCATGCCTTGGGTGTGGTGACGGGTGACCTTTCCGATGCGGATGCCGTGCGCGCCATCGCCGACCAGGTGAATGCGATCGGACGGATGGACGCAGTCATCCATAATGCGGGGATCTACACCGCTCCCGCGCGAGGATCGACGCCGCAGGGCCATGCCGTCACGATCGCGATCAATGCGCTCGCGCCCTACATGCTGACCGCGCTCGTCGAGCGTCCGAAGCGGCTGGTCTATCTCAGCAGCGGATTGCATCGTGGGGGTGAGGGGTCGCTGGATGACCTTGATTGGGACACGCGCGAATGGGATGGGGGCAAGGCCTATGCCGAAAGCAAGCTGCAAGTCGCGGCGCTTGCGTTCGCGCTGACGCGACGCTGGCCTGACGTGCTGGCAAATGCGGTCGATCCGGGCTGGGTGCGGACGCGCATGGGCGGATCGTCCGCGCCGGTCGATATCGATACCGGGCAGCGGACCCAGACATGGCTTGCGGTGTCGGACGATGCGGCGGCGCAGGTCAGTGGATGCTACTGGCATGACCGGCAGGTGCAGCAACCAGCGCAGGAGGTCGAGGACGTCGCGTTTCAGAATGCGCTGCTGGAACGGTTCGCGCAACTGACCGGGGTGGCGCTTCCCTAAGCTACCCGATGCTGCAAAGATCGGCGCACCCCAAATCTCCGTTGCTCTGGCGCGGGGCGATGGTTAAGGCGAACGGTCAAATGACCAGCCAAATCCTCATCTCGCCGTCGATCCTCTCCGCCGATTTCGCGCGTCTTGGCGAAGAGGTGCGCGCCATAGACGAAGCGGGCTGCGACTGGGTCCATATCGATGTGATGGACGGCCATTTCGTGCCGAACATCACGATCGGGCCGGGCGTGGTGAAGGCGCTGCGTCCCCATACGTCAAAGCCGTTCGACGTCCACCTGATGATCTCTCCGATCGACCAGTATCTGGGCGCGTTCGTGGATGCGGGCGCGGACATCATCACCGTCCATCCCGAAGCCGGGTCACACATTCATCGCTCCGTCCAGCATATCAAGTCGCTGGGCGTGAAGGCGGGCGTGGTGCTTAATCCCGGCACGCCGGCCAAGATGCTCGACTATCTGATGGACGATGTCGACCTGATCCTGGTGATGAGTGTCAATCCGGGTTTCGGCGGGCAAAGCTTCATCGAGAATCAGCTGCGCAAGATCGAGGCAATCCGGAAGATGATCGACAAGTCGGGGCGCGACATCCGGCTTCAGGTCGATGGCGGCATCGACTTCACCACCGCGCCGCGCGCGATCTCCGCGGGCGCGGACGTGCTGGTCGCGGGGACGGCGACCTTCCGTGGTGGCGCTGCCGCCTATGCCGACAATATTCGGAAGCTCAAGGGCGGGTGAGCGAGCAGCGGCGAAAGGCCGCCCGCCCGAACGCCGAGCTGCCCGAACCGGAAGGCAGCGATGGCATCGAGCAGGGCAAGCGGCTCATCCGCGTCGCGGATGACAAGGGCCTGTCGCTGACCCAGCGGATCGCCAACCAGCTCTATCTGCTGAGCTGGAAGACGCCGATCCACGGGCGGCGGCTAAAGGGCAAATATCCGCTCAAGCTTCTCGCCGTGCCGGACGATCTGGTGCCGGGCGACCTGCGCGCGGGTCAGGCGATCCGCATGGGGCATTTTCCGTTTCGCGGGCAGAAGCAGTCGATCGCGACGATCGACTTCACCAAGCTCGATTTGGCGCCTGCCTTTGCCGATCATATTCACAGCTTCCGCTGGCTGCGCGACCTTGCAAGCGCCGGATCGCGTGAGCAGGGCGCACCGATCGCCGAAACGCTGATGCGCGGCTGGCTCGCCGTCCACGCCGAAACGCCGAGCGAACCGGCGTGGCGAGCGGACAATGCGGGCTGGCGGTTGTTGTTCTGGACCGCGCATGCGCCGCTGATCCTGTCGTCCAGCGACCTCGTCTATCGATCGTTGGTGCTGAACTGCATCGCGCGCACGGCGCGGCATCTGGATCGCAGCGCGGAAAAGGCGGCGATGGGCCTGCCGCGCATCGTCGCTTGGTGCGCAATCGTCGCGGCATCGATGCTGATCCCCGGTGGCGCGCCGCGCAAGCTGTTCGGCGAGGCAGGGCTGAAGCGCGCGCTGGAGAGCGGCATTCATGCCGATGGCGGGATCGTGTCGCGATCGCCCGCGGCGCAGATGGACGCGATCATGGCGTTGACCATGTTGGCGGCGGTCTATGCGGTGCGGCGCGAGGATGCGCCCGCCTTCGTCGAGGATGCCAAGGCGCGCGCTGTCGCGGCGCTGCTGGGCCTGACCCATGGCGATGGCGGATTGGGCAGCTGGCAGGGTGCGGGCGCGATCGATCCCGATCGGCTGACGGGGTTGGTGCAGGCGAGCCGCGTGCGGACCCGGCCGCTGCGGCAGGCGCGCGACTGGGGTTATCAGCGGATCGTCGCCGGATCAACGGTGGTGCAGGTGGATGCCGCGCCGCCGCCGGTCGTGCGGCTGGCTGCGGCGGGCTGCGCATCGACCGGCGCGATCGAGATCAGCGACGGGCCGCATCGCCTGATCGTCAATTGCGGAGGCGCGGGGCTGGAGGGCGCATGGGTGTCGCGTGATCTGGCGCAGGGGCTGCGCACGACGGCGGCGCACAGCACTTTGGTGCTGAACGACTGCAACTCAACCGCGCTGATGCCCGACGGGACGCTGGGCAAGGGCGTGACCGAAGTCGAGTTGAACAGGCAGGAGACCGAACAGGGCAGTCGCCTCGACCTCAGCCATGACGGCTATGTGCGGCGCATGGGTTATGTCCACCGTCGCCTGCTGATTGTGTCGCTCGACGGCAAGGAAGTGCGTGGCGAGGATATGCTGACGCCTGCCGAACGGCGCAGGAAGCCGGTGAAGTTGCCGGTGCAGTTGCGGTTCCACCTCGCGCCCGGCGTCGAGCCGACGCTGACCGCGAACAATCAGGGCGCGCTGCTGCGCATCGATCTGGGCGCGCTTTGGCAGTTCCGCACCACGGCGGGCGTGCTGACGGTGGAAGACAGCCTGTGGGTCGATGGCGAAGGCCATCCACATGGCGCAAAGCAATTGGTCGTGACCGCTGAGGCGCTGCCGGGCGGGGCGAGCGTCGGCTGGCTGTTCAAGCGGGTCGGGTGACGCGCGAACACCTACTTTTAGTCATTCCCGCGTAGGCGGGAATCCGTCTCCCGGACGTCGGGACACGCTCAGAGGCAGTGAGGTGGATCCCCGCCTGCGCGGGGATGACGATGGAGGAAGCAGGAGGAGCGTTACCCCCGCTGGTCCCGGCCCATATCGGACGCCAGCTCCAGCCCGGCGCGCCCATCCGCCGGTGTATGCGCCGGGGCCTTGGGCAGCGGTTCCTCGATCGGTTCCACGACCTCCAGCATGCCTTCCCACTTGGTGATGACCGATGTCGCGATCGCGTTGCCCAGCACGTTGGTGGCGGTGCGGCCCATGTCCATGAAGTGGTCGACGGCAAGGATGAAGGCGACGCCTTCCACCGGCAGGTCGAACTGGCCCAGCGTCGCCGCGACCACGACGAGCGAGGCGCGCGGCACGGCGGCGATGCCCTTGCTCGTCACCATCAGCACCAGCAGGATCGTGATCTGCGTCGCGATCGGCAGGTCGATGCCATAGGCCTGCGCGATGAAGA
>CAJYHD010000833.1 GCA_913773715.1 uncultured Sphingobium sp. | reverse complement strand
GGATCGATGCCTTTCCCGGCATTCGCTCTTACGCCTTCATCCTGCCAACACTTGCGACCTGCTACGGCATTGCGCTGGCGGTGATTTTCGGCTTGCGCCTATCCTACAGCCGCACCGTCCTCAGCGGAAGCTTCGTGATGGCGGTACTGACGACTTTTGCGCTGGTGTATTTCGCCGAGCGTATGAAGCGGCTGATGTTTTATGTCGTGCCCGGTGGCGATGTGGAAACGTTGTGCGTGATCAAGGACGTGCAGTGGGAACGCATGGAGGAGCCTGTCCTGCCGACACTCCCCCATGCGATGTTGGTGGCCGATTTCCGCTATGATCACGACGATCAGTGGGAACGCCTGCTCGCCCATGCGGCAATCAACGGGGGCATCGTCTATCATTCCAAGCTGTTGCGGGAGTCGCTGACCGGCAAGGTCACGATCGAGCATCTTTCAGAAAACAGTTTTGGGTCTTTGCTTCCAAACCTTGCCTATCGCAAAATTAAGCGCTTACTGGATCTTGCGGTCTGCGTAATACTGTCGCCGCTCCTGTTCTTCCCGATGCTTTGTATCGCTGCCATGATCCGCATGGATTCCAAGGGGCCGGTGTTCTTCCGCCAGCAGCGTGTTGGCTATCGCGGCGAAGTCTTCGAGATGATCAAATTCCGCAGTATGCGCCCGCGCGTGGTCGAAGATAGCGTATCCGCCGCACGCCACGACGCAATGACCCGTGCAGACGATGATCGCGTTACACGCATTGGGCGTTTCCTACGTCGTACCCGGCTCGACGAACTGCCACAGATATTCAACATCGTGCGCGGCGAAATGAGTTGGATCGGGCCACGTCCCGAAGCTGTGCCTCTCTCCCAATGGTATGATGAGGAAATCCCCTTCTACAGCTATCGCCATATCATTCGCCCTGGCATTACTGGATGGGCGCAGGTTCAGCAGGGCCATGTTACTGATCTCGATGCGGTCAACGAAAAGCTGGCATATGATTTCTACTATGTGAAGTATTTCTCGGCTTGGCTTGATATTGTGATCGCGCTGCGCACCATTCCGACCATGCTTGGCGGGATCGGCGCAAAATAAGATCGTAGTGTGGCAGACACCCTCTGGGTCGATGCGCGGCAACGGCTGTCGCCCGACCCAATAAGGCGCTTTCCTCTTTCCATATTCCGGCTAAGGACGCGCCATGCATCCAACAGCTCGCCAAGCGCGCAACCAGTTCGACCGCGACGTCGCGTGGAGCGCGTTCGCGATGCTCATTCCAATAGCCATTGGGCTGCTGGCGCTGCCGGTTATCTTCCGCAACGCAGGGGAACAGGTCTTCACGCTGTTTCTCTTGTCTTATGGCGCGATCAATTTTGCGCCCAGCCTTGACCTCGGTGTCGCGCGTACAGCACAGCGCCGCGTCGCCTATGCTGCCACTCTGCACCCTGATGCCCAGCGCGCGGTTGTCGAACATTCCCTGCGCTGCGCGATGCTGGTGGCGATCGGCGCCATGCTGTTGGTCACTGTCGGCGCGGCCCTCCTGTTTCCGCTCCAGCATGGCCAGCGGCCGCTGGGGCTGGCAATCGTCACCGGCATGGGGGTGGCCGTTGCGATCTACGCCAATACCCAGCGCGGTGTGCTTGAGGGACTGAACGCCTTCTCTCGTTCGGCGCTTAATCGTGCCGGGGTCGGCATCATGCTGGTGGGCGCGCCGGTCGCGGTGTCGTTCTTCCTGCGGGACGCGACTTTCCTCAGTCTTGCGTCCCTCGTAATTCGTTTTCCGTTCGCATGGGAGCAGCAGCGCGCGATCCGCAACGTCTTACGCCAGCGCACCGCCCCCGGCGATGCCGTGCATGAAGATCTGGTTGCCCGTTTCATGCAGGAGAGCGGGTGGTTCGCGCTCCTGTCGATCCTCGCGGTCGCGATGTCCGGGTTCGACCGGTATCTGATGATAGGTTGGGGTGGCCTCGCCGGGCAGCAACTGGCCATCTTCCTCGCGACGCAAGATCTAGCGTTGCGCGCGGTCGCGGTGCCCGCTGCGCTGCTGCCCGCGCTGACCGTCCGGCTTGCGGCGGGCAATGCGGGGGAGGCCGCGCTGCAGATGGCGCGGCGGCTGTTCCTGGCTATCGTGCCGCTGACGGTCGTCGGATGCACGGGGGCCGCATTGCTGGCCCCGTGGATCGCACATCTGCTCTATCCGCAACTTCCGCCGGGCGAGACGACGCTGACCATCCGCATCCTGCTGATCGGTATCATCGCCAATGTCGTGGCGCAATTTCCCTCGACGCGGCTGATCGCCACCGGGCGCGCGCGTGACGCCGCGCTAATGCACAGCGGCGAATTCCTGCTCTATCTTGCCGTCATGCCGTTGGTCGTGGGGGCGCTCGGCGCGCCGGGGGCCGCTGCGCTATGGGCGGGCCGCGTCATACTCGACACCCTGCTCCTGATCGGATGGAGCGCCCACGTCCAGCGCGATCGCAGCGCCATGATGGTCGAAGGGGTCGCCGTGCTGCTGGGCGCCAGCGTCATCGCAACCGTTGGACTGATCGCATGACCGAACAACCGCCAACCGCACCCGTCATGGCGACCGCCCGGAAATGGTTTCCGACCTTTCGCGATTTCGCCTTTCCCGTCGTCACCAACCTGTGGCCGGTCCTGCTGTTCGTCTCGCAAAAGGCGTTCGTGGTTCCCGCCATACTGCTGACCGGGTTCGGTGACGACCGGTACCGGCGCGACCTGATCCTGGCGCTGATCGGATCGTTCGTCGGGCTCCTCGTCTACCAGACCCAGTTCCCCAGCCCCTATGACCAGGCCCATCTCCTAGGCTTCATCCTCTTCATATGGTCGGTGCCGCTCATCAACCGCGCGACCCGGCTCGATGCGATCGCGCTTCGCCGCGTCCTGACGTGGCTGACGCTCTTCAACGTCGCGATGGGTATGTTCCTGCTGGTGTCGAACATCGACCTGTACGGCCTGCGCGGACTGAACCGCGTGGTGGGCTCAGACGGCGAGACGCACCGCGTCTACTTCGAATCCTCAAGCCTTGCGGCGGTGGCGCTGGCCACGACGTTCCGCAAGCGCTGGTTGCAGATCGCCACGATGCTGGGGGTGTTCGTCTTCACGATCTTCATCGCGCGCAGCGTCTTCGTCGTGCTGCTGCTCGGGCTGAATATCGCCTTTCCCTATATCGTGCGCAGCACCCCCGCCACCAAGATCCTGTCGTTCCTGGTGACCGTGGCGCTGCTGTACGTATTCTTTCTCTACCTTCCGGTCCTGCGCCCCGACGTCGAGCTCAGCCTGCGCGCCAAGCAATTCCAGTTCGACATCATCTTCGGCTCGCTGGACTATGGTTGGTCCGGACTGGGCTGGGGCACGTTCATCCCCGCGCTCGCCAGCGACCCCGATCAGCCGTACCAGATCGAAATGCAATTGCCGATGCTCCTGCTGCAATTGGGCATTCCCGCGCTGATCGGGTTTTTGGGCGTCATGCTGGCATTGTTCTTCTCTGCCGATCGGAACAAGGGACTGGCGCTGCTTCGGTTCGCCATCTACACGCTCATCGGATTCAACAATCCGTGGTTGTTCGTGCCGTCATGGTTTCTGACATGCCAGCTTCTTTTTCGGTATGACGACAATGACTGAAGACTATCGTTTCGTGGTCATCCTGTGCAGCCACAATGGTGACCGGTTCGTCCGCGAACAGATCCAGTCGATCCTCGACCAGGACGAGCAGGTCGAGGCAATCCATGTGCATGACTTCGCATCGCGCGACGACACCCGCATGGTGCTGCAGGCGATCCAAGCCGAGGCCGGTGACGTGGTGCGACTGACGTTCCACGATCATGCGCCAGGTGCCTCGGCATCGTTCCTCGAGGCGCTGCGCCATGTCGCCCCGCTGCTAGACGAACGCACATTCGTGTTCCTTGCCGACCAGGACGATGTTTGGCTGCCGGGAAAGCTCGCCACCGTGCGTCGGGAAATCGAGCGCCGCCGCCTGAACGCGGCCGAACCAACGCTGCTGTTCCATGACGTGCAGGTCGTCGACGCCACGCTTGGTTCGATCCGGGCGACCTATTACACCGGCAATCCGTTCCGGGTTCCACGCGATCTGGACCCGCGGCGGCTGATGATGGCCAATCCGGCGATCGGGCATACGATGCTGCTGTCGGGGGCTCTGGTGCGGATCATCGCTGACTGGCCGGAGAGCGACCGCTATCTGATGCATGATTGGTTGGCGATCCTGATTGCGAGCCGCCTGGGCCGGGTCGAGGTGATCCCGCAGGCATTGAGCCTGTATCGCCAGCACGACGCCAACATCCTCGGCGCCTATCGCACGCGCGGCAAGATCGCGTCGGTATCGCGGCTGTTGCGCTTCATCGATCGGATGATCCAGCAGGCGACTGCCTTTTCCCGCGCGCTTCCAACCCCGCGCGCAGGTGCTGTAGGCAGCGGACTGGAACGGATGTGCCGACGCGGCTATCGCTCGACGGCGCTTGCCCTATCTTGGGCGGCGTTGGTCCATGGGCCGACATGGCAGCGAAAGGCGATTAGCCTGTTACTGATCGCCCGCGCGATCGCCGGTCCGCGCAAAAACGAAAAATTGCGGGGTACGGCATGAAACTAGCAATCATTGGCACTGACGGCCTGCCCGCCCGCTATGGCGGGTTCGAGACGTTTGCGATGGAGGTGTCGCCGCATCTGGTGCGTATGGGGCATGAGGTCCGTGTCGTAGGATCCTCGGTCGGTCGCGCGCGCGATGAACAGGGGCCTCCGGGGGTCCAGATCCGCAACCTGCCGATCAAGGCAAACGGCGTTTCCTCGATTCCTTTCGATCTGGTCAGCCTGGCCAGCGTGTGTCGCTGGGCTGATGCGGTGCTGCTGCTCGGCGTGTCGGCGGGGCCGTTCGTGCCGGTGATGCGGCGGATGGTGCGCGGCGGCAACCTGATCGTCAACGTCGACGGACTGGAATCGCGCCGTGCCAAATGGTCGTCGACCGGCAAGCGCTATCTGGCGCTGGCCGAGCGCATCGCCATTCGCGGCGCGCGCCACGTCGTCAGCGACAACATGGGGCTGACCGAAATCATCGCCCGCGATCACCAGCTGTCGGCCTTCACCATCGCCTATGGCAACGACCATGTGCGCATGGTGGATGCGGCGCAACGCCGTGCGCTGCTGGCAGAATATGGGCTAGAGCAGGACAACTATCTGCTGACCGTCGCACGGATCGAGCCCGAGAATAACATTGATATGATGCTGGACGCGATTCCCGAAGACATCGCCACCCCGCACGTCATCGTCGGCAATTTCAATGCCTCTGCCTATGGCCAGGAACTGCTCGCCCGCTATCGCGACCGGCGGCATGTCCGACTGTTGTCGGCGATCTACGATCCGACCAAGCTCGCCGCATTGCGTTCCGGCTGCCATGCCTATCTCCACGGGCACAGCGTCGGCGGAACCAATCCGTCACTGGTCGAAATCCTGCCTTACGGCGTACCGGTGTTATGTTTCGATTGTTCGTTCAATCGTTATACCATGGGCGGCCATGGCGGATATTTCACGAGCGCGGCTGATCTTCGTCAAACGCTGATATCCGGTAATCTTGGTCAGTATTGCCCGCCTGCTGAAATGCGCAACGACCCCCGCTATAAATGGGCGGCAATTGCCGAAAATTATGCGCGATTGGCGTTTGCGCCATGAGTATTGGCATATGATGCAATATAGACGGGAATATATCCCGTCATAAACAGCCTCGATCCTAACGAAAAGCCTGATACCATGACTGACATCCCCCCCGTCCAGCTCATTCGCCCCCGTCGCTTCGGCGACAGCCGCGGCTGGTTCATGGAAGTCCACTCCGTCCCCGCCTTCGCCGCGCTCGGGATCGATTGCACCTTCGTGCAGGACAATCACTCCTATTCGGCGCCCGCCTTCACGCTGCGCGGCCTGCATTTCCAGACGCCGGAGCGGGG
>CAJYHD010000832.1 GCA_913773715.1 uncultured Sphingobium sp. | reverse complement strand
CACGCCATATCGGTCGCGTATCGTCCGATTGCGCGCAAGCTTTTCTATCAAGGGACGCAACGCGGATAAGGTGGCCCTCTTTCCACGCTGCCATAGGTGAAACGCATTGGCGCGTCCGATCCGCTATGCCAGACAGGGCGCGACTGTCCATCATGGAGTGACGAATGAGGAAGCAGGGGGTGGCGCTGGCGTTGATCGCAGCGGTGACGTCGACGGGCGCTCAGGCGTCGGCGGATGCTGGCGCAGCGAAGGAGATATTGAAGCGCTCCGTCGCCTTCCGCACGGTGCAGGGCGCGGGGCAAGTGACCAAGCTCGCCGCCTATTATGCTTCGATCCTGAAAGCTGCGGGCTTTGCCGATGCCGATATCGTCATCACGCCGATGGGCGAAACCGCGACCTTCGCAGCGACGATCAAGGGCAGCGATGCGGCGCTAAAGCCCCTGATCCTGATCGGCCATATGGATGTCGTCGCCGCCGATCGCGCCGACTGGACGCGCGACCCCTTCGTGCCGGTGGAAGAAAATGGCTACATCTTCGGGCGTGGGGCGGAGGACAATAAATATGATGTCGCGATGATGGTCGCGACCATGGCGCAGTTGAGGAAGGAAGGGTGGACGCCGCGCCGTACCGTTACGCTGCTGCTGTCGGGCGACGAGGAAACCGACATGACGACAACGCGGGCGCTGGCGGCGAAATACAAGAATGCCGAGATGGTGCTGAATGGCGACGGCGGCGGCGGCTTGCTGGACGACAGTGGCAAGCCGGTCCTCTACCAGTGGCAGGCGGGCGAGAAGACCTATGCCGATTTCGAGATCGGCTTCACCGATCCCGGCGGTCATTCCAGCGCGCCGACGCCGGGCAATCCGATCTATCGGCTCGCCAAGGCGATCGACCGGATTGCGGCCTATCCGTTTCCGCCGATGCGCAACGAATTGACCAAGGCTTCGCTGACGCTATCGGCGGACCGGATCGGTGGAGACGTGGGCGCGGCGATGCGGAAATTTGCCGCAGATGGTGATGCGGCATCGGCGGCATTGCTGTCATCCTATCCCGAGTTCGTGGGGCAGGTGCGAACAACTTGCGTCGCTACGATGGCGCAGGCGGGCCATGCGCAGAACGCCCTGCCGCAGAGCGCCAAGGTCAATGTCAATTGCCGCATCTTTCCCGGTGTTCCGGTCGCAGATGTGCAGAAGCAGCTTGAGAAAGTCGTGGCCGATCCGTCCGCGACCATGAAGACGCTGAACGATCCACTGGCCAGCGACGCCTCGCCCCTGCGCACCGACGTGATGAAGGCGGTGAGCGATGCGGTTCATGCGCGCGATCCGAACATCGTCGTCATGCCCGCCATGTCGGCAAGCGCGACCGACAGCTTTTATTTCCGCGCCTTGGGGGTACCGAGCTATGGCGTCGCCAGCCTGTTCATGAAGGCCGGGGATGGCTTCGCCCACGGCCTTAATGAACGGGCGCCGGTGAGCGGCATTGCGGCGTCGCTGAAGCAATGGGACAGCGTGGTTCGCGCGTTGGCGAAGTAGAGCCTACTCCTGTTATCCCCGCGAAAGCGGGGACCCATCTCCTGACCAAAGTTCAAGAACGGCGGTCGTGAGTTGGATTCCCGCTTTCGCGGGAATGACGAGTTGTGTGAAAGAGCCGCTTACCCCCGAACCGCGATCCCGTTAGCCGCCGACAGCACAGCCTTCACCGAAGCCGTCGCCACGTCGCTGTCGGTCCCGATGCCGAAGACGGTGCGGCCATCGGGTGTGCGGCATTCGACATAGGCGGCGGCGTTGACGTCGCTGCCCGCGCCGATCGCATGTTCGCTGTAATCGGCGATTTCGAGCTGTACGCCGAACTCGTCGCGCAGCGCTGCCAGCACCGACGAGAGCAGGCCGTTGCCGCGCCCTGAAATCGAGCGTTCTCCGCCCTTATGCGCGATCTTGCCGGTGAAGATGCGATCGCCCGCCTGACCGCCCTCATGATAGTCGATCAGCGCATAAGGCTGGTCGCCGGTCAGGCAATAATGCTGATCGAACGCGCCGGAAATATCGGCAGCATTGAGTTCGCGGCTGGAGCTGTCGGCCAATCCCTGCACCACGCGAGAGAAGTCGGCCTGCATCCGCTTGGGCAGCTTGTAGCCCTTGTCCTGTTGCAGCACCCAGGCGACGCCGCCCTTGCCCGACTGCGAATTGACGCGGATCACAGCCTCATAGTCGCGGCCCAGATCCTTGGGATCGATCGGCAAATACGGGACGTTCCAAATCTGGTCGTTGCGTGCTTCCTGCGCGGCAAACCCCTTCTTGATCGCGTCCTGATGGCTGCCGGAGAAGGCCGTGAACACCAGTTCGCCAGCATAGGGGTGGCGGGGGTGGACGGGCAGCTGGTTGCAATATTCGACCGTCTGGATGACTTCGTCGATGTCGCTGAAGTCGAGGCCGGGATTGATCCCCTGCGTGTACATGTTCAGCGCGACCGTCACCAGATCACAATTGCCAGTCCGCTCGCCATTGCCGAACAGGCAGCCTTCGACGCGATCCGCGCCCGCCATGATGCCCAGTTCGGCGGCAGCCACCCCGGTCCCGCGATCATTATGCGTATGCAGCGAGACGACGACGCTGTCGCGCTTGCTGATGTTGCGGCAGATCCATTCGATCTGGTCGGCATAGATGTTGGGCGTGGCGCACTCGACCGTGGCAGGCAGGTTCAGGATCAACGGACGCTCGGGCGTTGGCTGGAGAATCTCCATCACTGCCTCGCAGCACTCCAGGCTGAAATCCAGCTCGGCGGTCGAGAAGGTTTCGGGGCTATATTCGAAGAACCAGTCGGTGTCCGGCTGCTGGGCCGCATGGTCGCGCAGCAGCTTGGCGGCATTGACCGCAATCTCGCGCACTTGGGGGCGTTCCATCTGGAACACGATGTTGCGCCACGCGGGCGAGATCGCGTTATAGACATGGACGATCGCCTGTTTCGCGCCGCGCAGGCTCTCGAACGTCGTGGCGATCAGGTCCGCGCGCGCCTGCGTCAGCACCTGCGGCATCACATCGTCGGGGATCGCGCCGTCGCGGACGAGGCCGGAAATGAAGTCGAACTCGGTCGCGCCCGCGCTGGGAAACCCGACCTCGATTTCCTTGACTCCGACCTTGCACAGGAGATCGAAGAAGCGGCGCTTCTTTTCCGCGTTCATCGGGTCGATCAACGACTGGTTGCCGTCGCGCATGTCGGTCGACAGCCAGCGCGGCGGCGCGGTGATGACGCGGCTCGGCCATTGGCGATCGGGCAGATCGACTTGGGGGAAAGCACGGTATTTCAATGAGGGATCGGTCAGCATCATGACGGTCTATCTTCTTCCTGGCAGCGAAGCGGGACGCGCTTCGTTCGACTTTGACTGCTTGGGAGTGCCCTTAGGCGGATCGACGCTGCCCTTAGCCTTGGGACAGCATAAAAGCCACGCCTAAGGGCGTGTAAGTCGTAGCAGGGGAAGAAGCACTTGGCTCTGCATGGCACCGCCCTTAACCTTATATCGTAGGTCGGGTAAAGATGTTTCTGTCGGGCCGGGGTTCAGGAACGACGGAAAATTGCGTCGATTTCCATGTCCACCTTGTCGGATACGAACGGGCGACCAAAGCCCATGCCGAACTTGCTGCGCTCGACCGTCATCATGCCGGTGAAGTGCAGCGTCGAAATGCCGGGCGCTTCGTCTGGCGTCACGCCGAC